>DAIOGR010000020.1:13658-15385 GCA_036745155.1 Gaiella sp. | reverse complement strand
ACGGCCGCGTCGAGCTCGTGCGTGGAGAACGCTCCCTCGAGCTTGGCGCGGATCACGCCGGTGCGGTCGACCACGAACGTGAACGGCTCCGTCGGCAGCCGCCAGGCGTCGACCCAGCGATTCGTCCCCTTGGCGGGGTCGTTGCCCTCGTAGATCTCGACGTGGATGAACGCGACACCCTTCGACTGCCAACGCTTCGCGACCGCCTGGACGACCTGGACGACGGGGCCGCACGTGCGGGTCTGGCAGTAGAGAGGCGTGGAGAACGTCACCACGAACGGCTGCTTCGCTGCGAGCGCCTGCGCCACCGAGGTGCGCAGGAGCTCCGTATCGGGTGGCCGCGCCGTGGTGATCGTCTTCGCGTCACGGCCGCCCGAGACGGTCGGGTTCCGCACCGGGATGGCCTGGTCTCCGATTGCGGGGGCAGCCGGCTTGCTCTTCACGACGACGTTTCCGAGCGCCTGGACCTGACGTCCGCCTACGGGCTCTGCGAGCAGCCAGTAGGTGCCTGGCGCAGGCGTCTCGACGTGAGCGACGTAGATGTTCTGCGCGTCTGCCTTGGCGCCTCCCGGCACGCCGATCGGCTCGAGCCGGGCGAGGGTTTGCTGGTAGGGCTTCTGTTTCAGGCCGCGGGCCATCCAGACACGGGCGGTGGGCCGTTCCACGAGCCGGGATTGCTTGTCGACGATCAGGAACGAGACACGGTTCGTCCCGGGGGCGAAGTCCGAGGTGCCTGGCACGATCGCCACGTCCACGCCGGGGGCACGCCAGAGCGCCTCCAGGGTGCCTGGAGGCGCTGCGGTCGTTGTCGTCTTCGAATCCCCCTCGCTCGACCCGCCGCCGCTGCCGCAGCCGGCGAGCGCGAGTCCGCAAGCGAGTGCCAAACCACTGGCGATGAGGGCCGCAGCCGGGCGCATCTGCGCCCGAGTCTAGCCGCAGTCCCGCAGCGCCCTAGTGGCCGTCAGACCAGGTGGGCCCGAACTGCCGGATCCTCCCGATCACCCCGGCGAACAGCGCCAGGTTGGCGAGGAACAGGATGAGCTTTGCTCTGTGCACGTGTCTTGCCTCCTTCATCAGAAGCGGATGTCCTGGAGCGCCTCCGCGGCGTTCCGGTACAAACGCGCTGCCTCTTGGTCGTTTCCCCGACGACCCGCGAGGTCACCCAGCGCGACCCACGCCCCCGCCCTGTGGCTGACCGACGCCAACTGCTCGAACGCGGCGTCGGCGGCCAGGAAGCACTCCTCGGCCTCGTCGAGGCGTCCCCGTTCGAGCAGCGACCGGCCCAGCACGAGCTGGGACTGGCCGACCTCGTCGAGGAAGTCCTCACGACCCTCCAGGAGCTCGAGCGCCTTTCGTGCATGCTCGTCTGCTCCGTCGAAGTCGCCGAGGTGCAGGTGCACCGTCGCGAGGCTGCCGAGCGCCTGAGCGGCGTCCGGTTGCGACTCGGCTTCGACGGCGAGAGCGAACGAGGCCTTCAGGTGCTCGATTGCCTGTTCGGGCTTGCCGAGGAGGTGGTGCAGGCCGCCGAGGTTGAGCATCATGCGGCCCACGTTCCGCTCGTCGTTGAGCTCCTGGTAGAGCGCCTTCGCCTGTTGCGCGTAGTTGCGCGACAGCACCCAGTGCCCCATTCGCTCCGCGACGAGGGAAGCCTGGAAGAACGTGTTGGCGATCACCCGGCGGTCGTCCATCGCCTGGGCGAGCTCGAGCCCGCGCTCGACGTCCTCGCG
>DAIOGR010000020.1:0-13558 GCA_036745155.1 Gaiella sp. | reverse complement strand
CCCGGCGGTCGTCCATCGCCTGGGCGAGCTCGAGCCCGCGCTCGACGTCCTCGCGCGCGGCCTGGAAGTCGCGCTGGCGCCGGCGGCAGCGGGAGCGCCAACCGAGGATGTCCACCTTGAGCAGGTCGCACGGGAGCTCGGAGCGCTCCGCGAGCCCGTAGGCCTCGTCCAGGAGTGCGACTGCCGTGGCGATGCTCGAGAGCTTGTAGCGACAGACGCCGAGACGGAAGAGCACGTCCGCCCGGTCGACGTCGGAGAACTGCGGGCCCTCGGTCAGCTCACGGGCCACGAGCAGCAGGTCGATCGCCTCGCGCGTCGCGCCGCGCTGCACCTGCGCCCAAGCCTCGCCGGAGAGCGCACGCACCTCGAGCTCCACCGACCCGGTCGCGCCCACCTCTGCCCGGACTGCCGTGAAGAGCTCGGTGGCCTCGTCGTACCGGTGCCCCTCGGTCAGTGCTTCCGCCCGTGTGAGCAGCGCCTCGATGCGGCCACGCTCGTCCGTCGAGACGCCGCTGCCGAGGAATCCGGCGTCGACGCCGAGCCGACCGGCGAGCCAGGCGACCGTCTCTTCGGTCGGCCGGGTCTTGCCGCGCTCGATCTGGCTGATGTACTCCTTCGAGAACCGCTCGCCCGCGAGCTGGGTCTGCGTGAGGCCGGCCGTGAGCCGGAGCGAGCGCAACCGCTCGCCCAGACGGGACGTGGGAGCGGCGGACGTCCTGAGGACAGTGTCGTGCGGCGCGGCGGATTCCTTCATCTGGCTCTCAGTCAACGTGCTCCACCTCTCTCCCGCACTCCCCTGAAAGGGGGAACGAGGGCGCCGAACGCGTGATCTGCTGCGTGAAGCATAGGGTATCGCAAATCACTTGACCGAGTTACTTGACTTTTCGAGCCGTGACTCCTAAAGTCTTGTCTACCAAGCACCGAGCCGGACGCCAGGCACGGTGTGAGGGGCGCACCACCCGGAGACGGCGAAGGCGCACGGAGAGCGTGTCTGGGCCGCAGAGCCACGATCTCCTGCCAACGCCCCCCTGTGGGGTTGCCTCACTCGAAACGCCCCCGGAAGCCGCAGCCGGGGGCGTTTCTCTGTCTGGGGGCGGCGCCCGTAGGATCGGAGCCATGGCCCGTGCCCGCATCCAGAGCCCGTTCGGGCTGGGCTTCCGGGCGATGGCGCCTCTGTGGCTCGGCGTGATCCCGTTCGGTCTCGCCTACGCCGTCACGGCGCGCGAGGTGGGCCTCTCGGTGCTGGAGACGCAGGCCCTGTCGGCGCTCGTTTTCGCCGGCAGCGCCCAGGTGAGCGCCGCCGGACTCTTCGGGGCCGGCGCGGGCGGCCTCGAGATCGTGCTGACCACGCTCCTCCTCAACGTACGCCACGTCCTGTACGGGGTCTCGCTGGCACGACGGACGCCGCTCACCCGCAGGCAGCGCCCCGTCGCCGCGTACTTCCTCACCGACGAGGCGTTCGGTGTGGTCACCGCCGCGAACGACCGGCGCTTCGCCTTCCTGCTCGGGGCCGAGCTGAGCCTGTTCGTGACGTGGAACCTTGCGACGTTCGGCGGCGCCCTGCTCGGCGCAGCGATCCCCGACCCCGAGCAGATCGGCGTCGACCTGATCTTCCCGCTCGCGTTCCTGGCGCTGCTCGTGCCCCTCGTGAGGACGCGAGCCGACCTGAGCGTGGCAGCCGCCTCCGGCGCGCTCGCCTACCTGCTCTCGCGAGAGCTCCCGGGCGGTTTGCCCATCCTCGTCACCGGCATGGTCGGCAGCCTGCTCGGCGCCTGGCTGACACGAAGGCAGCCGCCGGACACCTCCTTCCATGCGGACGACGCCGCCCGGGAGGTCGCGTGACCTTCTGGCTCGTGGTCGTCGGCATGCTGGCGGTCACCTTCGGCTCGCGGTACGGAGGGCTCGCCCTGCGCGCCGAGCTACCGGCGTTCTGGGTGCGCTTCCTCCACTTCGTCCCCATCGCCGTATTCGCAGCTCTCGTGACACCGGCACTCGAGGGCCCCCGCCACGAATGGGGCATCCGCCTGGCGGCGGCGGGGCTCGCAGCCCTCGCAGCCTGGCGCACGAAGCAGCTCTGGGTGGCGATCGCGGTGGGCATGGTGGCGTTCTGGCTCTTGCGCCTGCCCTTGTAAGGCGGGCGGCGCACCTTCTCATGAAGGATCGGTGAGGAGCCAGCGGTAGCGCTGCGTTGCGATCGCGGCGAAGTCGTCGTGGGAGAGGACACCGCCGAGCCGGTCGGAGAAGGAGACGAGGAAGCCTCCGGCGAGGAAGATCCACGCCTCCGCGTCGGGATCGCGATCGGCGTGCACGCCGCCCGCGGCCTGGGCACGCTGGATCAGGCCGGCGACGAATGCGTGAACCTCGCGCAGGTGATGCCGGACGACCTTCTGGATCTCGGCGTCCTCGGACGCCTCCGTCACGCCCTGGATCCACAGGTTCGGCAGCAGCACGCGCTCGCGCCGCAGGCGCATCCCGGTCTGGCCGACGGCCCGGACGCCGTCGGCGTCGCCGAGCTCCGCGAACTGCTCCTCCAGCGCACGACGAAACCGGCTCCACGCGTCGTCGAGGCACGCGAACCACAGGTCGCGCTTGGACGGAAAGTGGCGATAGATGATGGGCTCCGAGACTCCCGCCTCGCGCGCGATCTCCGCTGTCGTCGCGCCCGCATAGCTCGTGGAGGAGAAGACGCGGAGCGCCGCGGCGACGATCGCGCTGCGCCGCTCCGAAGCCGACAACCGCGCCTGCGCGGGGCTCTTCTCGATCATGCGGCCTCGACGAAGGAGTCGGCGCCGGCGGCGTGAGGACGGGCGTGGCTGCGAACCGTGAGCACGGCGACGAGCGCTGCCGCAAAGGCGATCGCGGCGGCCGTGTAGAGGGCACGGTGGAGCCCGCTCATGAACGCCTCCACCCGGCTCCCACCGGCCGCGAGCGTCGTGGCCGACTCGGAGGCGAGGATCGCCCCCATCACCGCGATCCCGAGCGCGCCGCCGACCTGGCGGAACGTGTTCAACATCCCGGAGCCGACGCCGGACTTGTCCACGGGGACGGAGCTCAGCGCAGCTGCGGTCATCGGTGTCATCGTGATCGCCATGCCGACACCGCCGAGGATCATGCCCGGGAGCAGCGACCAGTAGGCAGAGTCGGATTGCAGCTGCGCGAACACGAGCAGGGAGAAGGCGACGAGAGTCATCCCGCCGGCCATCAACCACCGTGAGCCGAGACGGTCCGAGGACCTGCCCGCAAGGGGGGCGACGACGATGATCAGGACGGTCATCGGCAGGAACGACGCGCCCGCGCGCACCGCGCTGTAGCCCAGCACGTTCTGCATGTAGAGCGAGATGAAGAAGAAGACGCCGAACATCGCGAGGGAGACGAGCAGCGCCACCACGTTGGCACCGACGAAGGTGGCGTCGCGGAACAGCGTCAGGTCGAACATGGGCAGACGCTGGCGCAGCTCGAGCGTGACGAAGGCCGCCGCAGCTGCAGCCGCGAGGACGAAGAGACCGAGAATCGTGGCCGACGTCCAGCCGTAGCTGTTCGCCTCGATCAGCGCGAAGACGAGGGCGAACAACGCCACGCCCGACGCGAGCAGCCCCGGCAGGTCGAGCCGCTGCTCATGCGAGGTGTCCTTCGACTCCCTGATGATCACACGCGCGCACACGATGCCGAGCAGGCCCACCGGCACGTTCACGTAGAAGATCCAGTTCCAGCCGATGTGCTCCGTGATCAGGCCGCCGACGAGAGGGCCGATCGCGAGCGCCATCGCCGAGACTCCGGCCCAGATGCCGAGTGCGGCGCCCCGCTCCTTCGGCGGGAACGTCGCCGTGATGATCGAGAGGGTGGCCGGCATCATCAACGCCGAGCCGACCCCCTGAACGACGCGCGCCGCGATGAGCACCTCGGCGCTGCCGGCGAGGCCGCAGAAGAGCGACGAGATCGTGAAGATCGCGAGACCGACGAGGAAGATGCGGCGCCGTCCCAGCATGTCGGCGAGCTTGCCGCCGGAGAGCATCAGCACGGCAAAGCTGAGCGCGTACCCCGTCACCACCCACTCGAGCTCGGAGACGCCGATGCCGAGATCGCGCTGGATCGCCGGCAGCGCCACGTTCACGATCGTGTTGTCGAGCATGATCATGAACAGAGCGAACGCGACCGCTGCGAGCGTCCACCACTTCCTGTTCTCCTCCGCCAGGATTCTCGCCTTCATCCGTTCCTCCCGATCGTCTTGTTAGTGCGCACTAGGTTAGCAAACGCTAACTTAGAAGGCGCGCCGCCGAGCTGCCGCCTCGTTAACGGCGGCTGAACGCAGGGCGCACGTACGATCGCACCGATGCCCGTCTACATCTGCCCCAACTGCAAGCACCGCTCCGTCGACATCGACGGCTACGAGGGCTTCAGCTCCTCCGACGCGCTGCAGTGCCGCCGCTGCGGGTTCGGCTTCGTCTACCAGCTGCTCGAGGACTTCTACCCCGCGCCCTCCACCGGCTTCGTCGTCTGTGACCGGGAAGCCCGAGTGCTCGCCGTGGGTCGCGGCGTCTTCGAGCTGACCGGGTTCCAGGACGCCGACCTGATGGGCCGGGACGTCGCCGACGCGCTCTCCCTCTCGGACGACGAGGCAATCGGCGTGGTGCGGGAATGGGGCGTGCGCAAGCTCGGACAGCAGCTCGAGCTCGTCACCCGCGCCGGCATCCGCAAGCCGGTCACCGTCGACCTCTTCCCCGCCTACGACGAGGACGGCGGACTGCTCGTCGGCCTCACGCCCCGGTCGAGCTGACGGACCCCGGCCCCGGCGCGGCGGGACTGATCCACAGCTGGCGTGAGACGGCGATGGGGCCGCCGTCGGAGCCGTACAGCGCCGTGGCGGCATGCCGCTTGCGACCATCCTCGTCGAGTGCCCAGCCGACGACCACACACGGCTCGCCGTCCCGCGGCAGCCGGTCGATGCGGGCGGTGATGCGGGCGAGCAGCGGCTCGCCCCTCCCCTCGCCGTGAAGCGCGTACGCGCCCGGGCAGTCGATCGCGGCCCACACCGTCTCCGGCGAGACCTCGCGCGCCACCCATGTCGCAGCGACGAGCCCGGCGCGCCCCTTCACGTCGCCCGCATGGATGGCCAGGCCGTCTCCGTCTGGACGAATGCCGCAGACGAAGCACTCCGCGAACTCCGGCGCGCCCCAGCCACCCGACCGCCGGCCCGCCTCGACGGCCTCGTCCCACGACGGTGGGGCCGGCGGTTGCACGCCCGGTTCGGCGAGACGCGCCTCCGCCACGAGCGACTCGCCGTCGAACAGGAGTGCTCGGTCACCCTCGGGCCGAACCTCGAGCGGCGTCTCGAGCGGCGGCGGCAGGCGGAGCGTCACCTCCACCCCCGTGGCAGCGAGCGTGCGCGCGAGCAGCCCAGCCGCATAGCCGCCGTTCGCCGACGTCAGCGGGCCGCGATAGCGACGGGCGATCGTGAGGAAGGCTCCCGGCATCCAGGTAGAGTGGAGTTTACGCCTCGCGGTCGCAAACACCTCGGCCCCGAGCGCCGCCCACAATCGTGAGGATCCGCCTGTGAGGCTCGCACTCGCACAGCTCAACGCCGTGGTCGGCGATCTCGACGGCAACCGTGCCAAGATCCTCGACGCGCTCGCCGACGCCCGCCGGGAGGGCGCCGACCTCGTGCTTTTCCCGGAGCTGGCAGTCACCGGCTACCCGCCGGAGGACCTGCTGCTGCGGCCCGGCTTCCTGAAAGCGGCCCGGGCCTCGCTCGAGCAGATCGCCGCGGCGACCGACGGGATCACGGCCCTCGTGGGCTGCCCCCTCTTCGACCGCGATCTCGCGAACGCGTGCGCCGTTCTCTCCGGCGGCGAGCTCCGGGCGGTGTACCGCAAGCACTTCCTGCCGAACTACGGTGTCTTCGACGAGCACCGCTACTTCGCCGAGGGCCGGGAGCTCCTCGCGCTCCGCCTGGGGGATGTGCTCGTCGGGCCGACCGTGTGCGAGGACATCTGGCAGCCGGGCCCGCCTGCCACGGATCTCGCCCTCGCAGGCGTGCAGCTGCTCGTGAACGTCTCGGCCTCTCCGTTCCACGTCGGCAAAGCAGAGGAGCGCGAGGAGATGCTCGTCACCCGGGCACGCGACAACGCCTCCTACCTCGCATTCTGCAACCTGGTCGGCGGCCAGGACGAGCTCGTCTTCGACGGCCACTCGGTCGTGCTGGACGACGAGGGCGAGGTGATCGCGCGGGCGCCCGGGTTCGAGGAGGCGCTGCTCGTCGTCGACGTCGACCCCACGGAAGCGATCGGCCGCCGGCTCCGCGACGTGCGCCGGCGGGAGCTCGAGCGATCGCGCGAGCAGCCGCCGGACGTGCCCGTCGTCGAGCTGCCGGCGCCCCGGGCACAATCGGGCGAGGCGCCCCGAACGGTCGTCCCCTTCGAGCCGGAGCTCGAGCAGATGCGGCTCGCCCTCGGGCTCGGCGTACGCGACTATGTGGAGAAGAACGGCTTCCGCGAGGTCGTGCTGGGCATCTCCGGCGGCATCGACTCGGCGCTGACGGCCGCTCTCTGCGTCGACGCGCTCGGGCCGGGTCGGGTGCACACGGTCTCCATGCCGTCCCGCTTCTCGTCGGAGGGCACGCGCGACGACGCGCGGGAGGTGAGCGTCAACCTCGGTGTCGACTTCCGGGAGATCCCGATCGAGACGGTGCTCGGCACCTTCACGGAGGCACTGGCACCCTCCTTCTCCGGGCGTGAGCCCGACCTGACCGAGGAGAACCTGCAGGCGCGCATTCGCGGCACCCTGCTGATGGCCCTCTCCAACAAGCTCGGCTGGCTCGTCGTCTCGACCGGGAACAAGTCGGAGCTGGCCGTCGGCTACGCGACGCTGTACGGGGACATGGTCGGCGGCTTCGCTCTGCTGAAGGACGTGTTCAAGACCGACGTGTTCCGGCTGTCGCGGCACCTGAACGAGCGCGCCGGACGGGAGCTGATCCCGGCGACGACGATCGAGCGCCCTCCGAGCGCCGAATTGCGCGCCGACCAGCGCGACGACCAGTCACTGCCGCCGTACGACCTGCTCGATCCGGTGCTGGAGGCGTACGTCGAGCTCGACCGCTCGCGGGAGGAGCTGCTGGCCGAGTTCGACCGCGCCACGGTGGAGAAGGCGCTCGCGCTCGTCGACCGCGCGGAGTACAAGCGACGCCAGGCGCCTCCCGGCGTGAAGCTCCGACCGCGCGCCTTCGGCCGCGACTGGCGCCTGCCGATCACCAAGCGGACGCAGGCCTGACGAGCCGGCCCAGTCGCGCCTGGGGACGAGAAGTCGCACAGACGACACAAAGGGTGTCTCCCTCCGGGACACACCCTCCGGGAGACACCCGGCCCGCAGGCGCTTCGGCAAGCGGTCGTGTGGAGAAGAAGGTGCTTTCGTGGCGCAGTTGACGACTCGTATAGGTAAGTGTATGCTTACCGTAAGTGGTAGCTTACGCTAATGCACTCGACGCACTCGGCGACCCGACTCGGCGCCGGGTGCTCGAGCTCGTCCGCGAACGGGGGCCGGCGGCGGTCGGCACGATCGCGGGCGAGCTCCCCGTCAGCCGGCCCGCCGTCTCCCAGCACCTGCGAGTGCTGCAGGAGGCGGGGCTCGTAACCTGCGCGAGGGAGGGCACGAGGCGCCTGTACACGGTCGACCCGGGCGGGCTGCTGGAGCTCCGCGCCTGGCTCGACGGATTCTGGGACGACGCGCTGGGGCGCTACAAGCGCGCAGCGGAAGGGAGCAGGAGATGAGCGAGACAGTCACGGTGGCACCGCTCACGAAGTCCGTGCGGGTGGAGTGCGACGTCGAGCACGCGTTTCACGTGTTCACACGCGAGCTCGGCACCTGGTGGCCACTCGACACGCACGCGATCCACGAAGGCCACGTCCGCGAGGTCGTCTGGGAGGAGCGCGAGGGAGGCGAGGTCTACGAGCTCTCGCACACCGGCGAGAAAGCGCACTGGGCCACCGTGCTCGCCTGGGAGCCGCCCGCCCGCTTCGTGATCGCCTGGCACGTCAATCCCGAGGCGCCGGCGGCAACAGAGGTCGAGGTGCGCTTCAGGCACGAAGGCGGCGGCACGCGCGTCGTGCTCGAGCACCGCAACTGGGAGCAGCTCGGCGAAGGGGCGTCGGCCGCGCGGAGCGCCTACGACGGCGGCTGGGACACCGTGCTCGGGAAGTATCTCGCCCACCTCTCGTAAGCGCAGCGCAGCGCGGACGTCTCGCGAAGCACCCGTGAGACGCCACGCAACGGGGCTCACACGCCGGCGTCGACTGGCGCCGGCGGTGGGCCGTGGACGACGAGGTCGCGGACGAGCTCGGGGAGCCTGGCGGGGGCGAACTGCTCCGTCGTCCGCGCGAGCTCGTGGAGCGTCCACCACCGGATCGCGAAGACGTACTCCCGGTTGAGACGCTCCCAGCTGAGCTGCGGCGTCGGCTCGAACGCCGGCGAGCGCACGAGGAAGTGCCGTTCGCGCTGACCGTCCCAGCGGCCTCCGATGAAGGGCACGATATGGAGGCGCTCCCAGATGGCCGGCCCGATCGCCGCATCGACCAGGCCGGCCTCCTCAGCGAGCTCGCGCCGGAGCGCATCCTCGTGCGTCTCGCCCTGCTCGAGGCCACCGCCGGGCGGTGCCCACAACGCCTTCGTCGGGAACTCGAACCGGACGAGCAGGATGCGATCTTCCGGATCGAGCACGACCGCGCGCGCTGCCTCGCGAATACGGAGCTCATCCACGAACGAGCTCTCGCAACTCGACGAACCACCGGAGACGGTCTGCCCAGGGCACGGCGGCGTTGGCAGGCGAGGTGGAGGGGAGGACGAACAGAGCGGTCTCGCCGGCCCGTCGCCGCTGCAACCCGTGCGCCGGTCGCTCCCCGAAGGCCCCACGGTACGCCTCCTTCCCGACGAAGCCGATCGCCCGCGGTGCCAACTCGAGCGCGATCCGCTCGATCCGCGAGGCGCTTCCCTCGAAATCGGCCTTGCGCAGGTCGCCCGAGCCAGGCGTCGTCCGATAGGCCGCATTCGTGAGCCCGACGCCCAGCGACAGCAGCCCGAACTGCTCCGCAGGGTCGTACAGCCGCGGCGTGAACCCCGCTGCTGCGAGCAGGCGCCAGAAGTCGTTGCGCGGATTGGCGAAATGCGCGCGAGCCGCATCTGACACACGGCCCGGATTGATGCCGCAGAAGACGACGTCGAGACCGGGCCCGAGCACGTCCGGCACGGACGACGGGGTTTGCACGTTCACGTCAGAGATCCTCGCGCTCCTCCGAGGCGAAGAGTAGGCCGCTCAGGCCGCTTCTGGCTCGCGCGCGTCGAGACGAGCCTCGAAGGCGATCCGGATCCGCTCGGCCAGGATGCCGGGGCTCGCCGGGCCGGCCGGGTCACCCGGGCGCACGATCTTGACCGTGTCCTCGCCCCCCCGAAAGCCGTAGCAGCGCAGGTAGCACTCCTCCTCGCTCAACGGACGCAGCCGCCCCATGTGCCAAGACCGTAGGCGATGGTCCGGACGGTATACCCTCGCAGCATGTCCGCACGCGCCCGCGTCTTCACCTACGACGTCTCACTCGACAGCGCCTGGATCGCGAGCAGCGGCCAGGGTGGCAGCCCCATCCCGAACGAGGAGGAGGCGTGGACGCCCGAGCATCTCGTGCTCGCGGGCCTCAGCCGCTGCGTGCTGACGAGCTTTCGCTTCCATGCCCGCCGGGCAGGGCTCGAGCCGCACTCGAGCGCCTCGGCCCACGGTGTCGTCACCCGCCGCGAGAGCGACGGTCGCTTCGCCCTCGTCGAGGTCGTCGTGAAGATCGCCGTCGACCTCGAATCGACCCCGGAGAGGATCCGGGAGCTGATCGCGAAAGGAGAGCGCGACTGCTTCGTGGGCGCGTCGCTGACCGTCAAGCCCGCCTACCGGTGGACCGTCAACGGAGAGGAGATCCTGTGAGTGCGACCCTGCTCGACGTGACCGCCGTACGTGCCCGCTTCACGGCCCTGCAACGACGGCTGGCCTTCTTCGACGGCCCCGGCGGGACGCAATGTCCCGACGAGGTGATCGATGCGATCTCGCACTACCTGCGCCACGACAACGCGAACGTGGGCGCCCCGTACGAGACGTCGCGGCACACGAGCGAGCTCGTCGACCTCGCCCACGAGACGGCGGGGCGGTTCCTGGGCTGCTCGGGCGACGAGGTCGCCTTCGGGCAGAGCATGACGGCGCTGAACTTCCTGCTCACCCGAGCGCTCGGACGTGAGCTCCGGCCCGGTGACGAGGTGCTGGTGACGAAGCTCGACCACGACGCCAACGTGGCGCCGTGGCTGCACCTGCAGCAGGACCTGGGCATCGTCGTCCGCCACGTCGACGTCCACGACGACCTCTCGCTGGATCTCGACAGCCTGGAGAGCCAGCTCGGGGAGCGCACCCGCGTGGTGGCGTTCCCCGTGGCAGCGAACTCCGTCGGCACGGCACCCGACGTGAAGCGGATCGCCGCGCTGGCCCACGCTGCCGGGGCGCTCGCCTGGGCGGACGCCGTCCACTACGGTCCGCACGGGCAGATCGACGTCTCCGACTGGGACGTCGACGTGCTCGTGTGCTCGCCCTACAAGTTCTTCGGGCCGCACCTGGGGATGGCCTTCGGCAAGAAGGAGCTGCTCGAGTCGTGGCAGCCGTACAAGGTACGGCCGGCCGCCGACGATCCCGTGGGCCATCGCTTCGAGCTCGGCACCTCCCAGCACGAGCTGCTGGCAGGCTTCGTGGCTGCGGTGCGCTATCTCGAGTCGCTCGGCTGGGAGGCGATCGTCGGCCACGAGCGTAGGCTGGGCGAGGAGTTCCTGGCGGGCCTGCCCGACGGCGTCGAGCTGTACGGGCTGCCGACGATGGAGGGCCGGGTGCCGACGTTCTGCTTCAACGTGCCGGGGCGGACCTCGGAGGAGGTCGCCGTCCATCTCGCCGAGAAGCACGAGGTGGCGGTGTGGTGGGGCAACTACTACGCCGTCGAGACGATGAAGCGGCTCGGGCTCGACCCCTGGCTGGGGGCGGTGCGGGCCGGGATCGTGCACTACAACACCGCCGACGAGGTGAACCGGCTGCTCGCCGGCGTGGCGGAGCTCGTGTGAGGCTCCTCGTCCTGGGAGGCACGCAGTTCGTCGGAAGGGCGGTGGCGGAAGCAGCGCTCGGCGAGGGCCATGAGGTCACGTTGTTCCATCGCGGCCGCACCGGCGCCGACCTGTTCCCGCAGGCGGAGCATCTGCTCGGCGACCGCGACGGCGGGCTCAACCCGCTGCGCGGCAGGAGCTGGGACGCCTGCCTCGACGTGAGCGGCTACCTCCCGCGTCTCGTGCGTGACTCGTGCGAGCTCCTGCGCGACGCCGCCGCGCACCTCGTCTTCGTCTCGACGATCTCGGTGTACGCGGACCTGGCGCTCCCGCGCGACGAGGACGGGCCGCTCGCCGTCCTCGACGACGAGACGACGGAGGAGGTCTTCGCCCACGGGAACTACGGCGGCCTCAAGGTGCTGTGCGAGCAGGCCGTCCGCGAGGCGTTCGGCGAGCGGGCCGCCGTCGTCCGTCCGGGCTTCATCGTCGGGCCCCACGACCACACGGGCCGCTTCACGTGGTGGGTGCACCGGGCAGCCCGGGGCGGCACCCTCCCCCTCCCCGCGAGCATCCACCGGCGCGTCCAGTTCATCGACGTGCGCGATCTGGCCGACTTCCTCCTGCTCGCAGCGGTCTCCCCGCTTACGGGCACCTACAACGCGACGGGGCCGCTCCCGCCGCTCGGCATGGGCGACGTCCTCCACGAAGCAGCGCGGGCGAGCACGTCTGACCTCGAGCTCGTGCCCGTCGACGACCCGGTCGCCGAGGGGGTTCCCTTCCCCCTCTGGGCATCCGACCCCGCCTGGGCCGCCTGGGCGGAGGTCGACGTCGCGCGCGCAGTCGCCCACGGCCTGCGCTTCCGGCCCCTCGGCCAGACCATTCGCTCGACGCTCTACGCGGCCGCCACCGTCGAGGGGGTCGGGCCGACGCCGGAGCAGGAGGCGGAGCTGCTCGCCGCCTGGCGGTCGCGCTAGACAGGCGGGCGCTCGAGGCCTGCCGCGCGGATGCCGGCAACCGCCAGCTGCTCGTCGACCTCCCCCGGCAGGCCGCTGACGCCGACCGCCCCGATGCGGCGGCCGTCTCCGAACGCGGCGACGCCGCCGAGAAAGAACGAGAAGAACGGATCGAAGCTCGCGAGCTCGGTGGCCGAGCCCGCCGCCTTCGCAGCGAGCTCTCGTGTGGTCGGGGCATCGCTGCGAGCCGCCGTGTAGGCCTTGCGCCGTGCGTTCAGCTCGGTGTCGAGGGCAGCTCCGTCCATGCGGAGCGAGGCCACGACCTCCCCGTGCGCATCGGCGACGACGACCGAGACCGGCCCGGGCGCCTCGTCCACCACGGCTCGGATCACGGTGAGCGCTCTCTCGTGCGTGAGACCCATAGGCCCTCTATACCATGGCCGGCATGCCCGTCTTCGAACGCACGACCCTCTCCAACGGCATCCGCGTCCTCACGGCGCCCATGCCTCACGCACAGTCGGTCTCGTGTTTCGTCATGTTCGCGGCGGGTGCGCGCTACGAGCGCCGGGACGAAGGCGGTATCGCCCACTTCGCCGAGCACATGTTCTTCAAAGGCACGGAGCGGCGCCCGACCGCTCGCCACATCGCGACGGAGATCGACGGGATCGGCGGCGAGTTCAACGCCTTCACCGGCAAGGAGTACACGGGCTACTACGTGAAGTGTGCCGCCGAGACGCGCGACGTGGCGCTCGACGTGCTCGTCGACATGCTGCGCAACTCGCGCTTCGACCCGGAGGAGATCGAGCGCGAGAAGGGCGTGATCGTCGAGGAGATGAACATGTACTTCGACACGCCGCGTGACTTCATCGGCGGCGTGTACGAGAACCTCCTCTACGGCGACCAGCCGCTCGGCCGCGACATCATCGGCACGAAGGAGACGGTGCGCGCCGCCACGCGTGACACCTTCACGGCGTTCACCGACCGCTGGTACCGGCCCGAGCGCATGGTGGTGGGCCTCGGAGGCCTCGTCGGCGACGGGCTGATGGAGAAGCTGGAGGAGCTGCTGGGGTCGATCGAGCCGCGCGACACGGGGCATCCGGAGCCCGTCGAGATCCCGGCCAACGGCCGGGCCGTGCGCGTGCACACGAAGCAGTCCGACCAGGCCCACCTGGTGCTCGGCGCGAGGGGATACCCGATCGGCCATCCCGATCGGTACGCGCTGCAGCTCGCGACCACCGTCCTCGGCGGCGGCATGTCGTCACGCCTCTTCACCGAGGTGCGCGAGCGCCGCGGCCTCGCCTACTACGTGTTCGGCACGAGCCAGGGCTACACGGACGCCGGCTCGACCCACGCGCAGGCCGGCGTCGACATCAACCGAATCGATGACGCCGTGACGACGATCGCCGCCGAACTGCGGCGCATGGCCGACGAGCCGGTGCCCGCCGAGGAGCTGGAGAAGGCCCGCGCCTTCGCCAAGGGGCGCTTCGTGCTCGGGCTCGAGAGCCCGC
>DAIOGR010000019.1:6495-15411 GCA_036745155.1 Gaiella sp. | reverse complement strand
GGCCTGCAGCACGACGGCGATGACGACGACCGCTCCACCGAGCAGGGTGGCCGTGCTCGGCTGCTCTGCCAGCACGAGCCATACCCACAGGGGCCCGAGGACGACTTCGAGCAGCGTGATCAGCGCCAGCTCGGCCGCCGGGATCAGGCGGGCGCCCATCGTCAGGAACGCGAGGCCGAGCCCCATCTGGCCGAAGCCGAGCACGACCATCAATGCCAGATCGTGCAGGTCCACCGTGCCCGGGTGGGCGAAGGGGCCGACGACGACGAGCACGAGCACCTGCGAGAGGCAGATGGCGGGAGCCATCGAGATGTCGCGCCGGTGGCGGGTGATCACGACGGAGAGCGCGAACGAGAGCGTCATCACGGCGGAGAGCGCCAGCCCGAGGCCGTGCGAGCCACCCGGACCGCCGACCATGAGCCCGACGCCCGCGAGCGCCACGACCATGGCCACGCTCGTGCGACGTGAGATCTGCTCCCGCAGGCCTACCCAGGCGATCAGCGCCGCGGCGATCGGCGCGACCGCTTGCATGAAGAGCACGTTCGCGACAGTCGTGTGGTTGAGGGCAACGATGAACGTGCCCGAAGCGACCGCTGTCAGCGCGGCGACAGCGAGCTCCGCGCGGCGCATTCGGCGGAACACACCGACCGTGGCGCCACGTTCGGAGAACGCGACGAACAGGAAGAGGGCCAGTGCGGCGAAGAGGGCGCGGCCCGTGACCTGGGTGGCCGCGTCGACCGAGAGCTCGCGCTGGAGGACGCCCGCGCTCGACCAGGCAAGCGCCGCGAGCGCCGCATAGGCCTGGCCGCGGCGGCGGTTACTGCGCGCATCGATCGCAATCGGGGAAATCGCCACCGGTGCAGTCAACCAGCAGGCTGCGCTCGCAGCTGCCGGACTGGTGACCCGCCGCCGTCCGACCCGGGTCGCGGGGCAGCGTGGGGGTGGGTAGCCTGCCCGCGTGGCGATTCCCGCGCTCCTCGACGAGCTCCTGCGCGCCTCGGCGCCCTCCGGCAGCGAGACCGACGTGATCACGATCGTGCGCCGCGAGGCAGCCGCATTCGCGACGGTCGCGACCGACGTGCACGGCAACACGACGGCCCGCGTCGACGGTCGGCCCGGCGGTCGTACGCTCGCGCTGTTCGCGCATGCGGACGAGATCGGCCTGATCGTCACGTACATCCACGGGGACGGGCTCGCCTCGGTCGCGAAGATCGGGAACTGGGATCCGGCGGGCGCCGTGGGGAGGCGCGTCGAGGTGCATGGTCGCGGCGGCCGTGTGCCCGGCCTCGTGGTTCGGGTCGCGGGCAGCACCAAGGACGAACCCGCCTGGACCGATCTTCGGCTCGACCTCGGGGCACCGGACGGCGACGCTGCGCTGGCACTGATCGAGCCCGGCGACCCGATCACGATGAAGGGTGACCCCGTCTCTCTGCACGGGGGCCGGCTGATGTCCAAGTCGCTCGACAACCGCGTCGGCGTCTACGCGGCGGTCGAGACGGCGCGGCGGCTCGCCGCCGCGCCGCCCGCCTGGGACGTCGTGCTCGTCGTGACGGCCCTCGAGGAGGGAGCGCTCCGGGGCGGCGCAGCCGTCGCCGCCAGGGCAGCCGCGGCGGATGCGGCGATCGTGTTCGAGGTCACGTACGCAGCGGACGTCGCGGGCGGCGACCCGGGCGAGTGGGGGAACACGCGCCTCGGCGCCGGCCCCACGATCTTCCGGGGGCCGACGATCCACCCTGCTGTCGCCGCCGGGCTCCGCGCCGCCGCCTCGGCGGCGGGCATCGCCTACACGCTCGAGGCCGGCGACCACACGTGGTCGGACGCGGAGGCCGTGCAGGAGGCGCTCGCCGGCGTCCCCGTCGGCCTCGTCTCCGTGCCGCTGCGCTACATGCACACGCCGAACGAGATCGTGCAGCTGTCGGACGTCGAGGCCGCCTCACGCCTCGTCGAGGCGTACGCCCGCGCCCTGCCGCTCGACGCCTCGTTCCTCCGCTCGTAGGGCTGGACGGCGGCGCTAGGCTGACGAGATGAGCCGCTCCGTGATCGTCGCCGCCGTGCGAACGCCGTTCGGCAAGCTCGGCGGCGGGCTGGCGGGGGTCCCGGCAACCGAGCTCGGCGCCACTGTCATCCGAGCTGGGCTCGAGCGCGCGGGCATCGATCCGGGCGAGGTCGGCTACGTCGTCATGGGCCAGGTGCTGCAGGCCGGTGCGGGCCAGGCGCCCGCGCGTCAGGCCGCGGTCGCGGCGGGAGTCCCCAGGGAAGTGCCCGCAGACACGATCAACAAGGTCTGTGCCTCGTCGATCAGGGCGATCGAGCTCGCCGACCTGATGATCCGCTCGGGGCAGCACGACGTCGTCGTGACCGGCGGCATGGAGTCGATGTCGAATGCGCCCTACCTGCTGCCCAAGGCGCGTTTCGGCTACAAGCTGGGCCACGGCGAGGTGCTCGACCACATGGTCTTCGACGGCCTCCAGTCCACCTTCGACGGGCTCCACATGGTGGCGCAGGCGTCGCTCGTCTCGAGGGAGCTCGGCATCACGCGGGAGGAGCAGGACGCCTGGGCGGCGCGCTCGCACGAGCGGGCCGCGGCCGCCCAGGATGCCGGCCGCTTCGACGACGAGATCGTCGCCGTCGGCGAGGTCGTCGCCGACGAGGGCGTGCGACGCGACACCACGCTCGCAAAGCTCGCCTCGCTGAAACCGGTGTTCGACCCGGAAGGGACGACGACGGCCGGCAACGCGCCGAGCGTGAACGACGGCGCCTCCTGCGTGGTCGTCTGCTCCGAGGCGTTCGCGGCCCGGAAGGGACTCGAGCCCCTTGCCACCATTGTCGCGCAGGGGACGATCGCCGACGACTTCGCGTACCTCGCGCGGACGCCGGCGAAAGCGGCGGCCGTGGCGCTCGCGGCGGCGGGCAAGACCATCGCCGACGTGAGACGCGTCGAGATCAACGAGGCCTTCGCCTCCGTCGCGAGGCACTCGACCGTGCTGCTCGGCGCCGACGAGGCGATCGTGAACGTCAACGGCGGTGCAGTGGCGCTCGGGCATCCGATCGGCGCCTCGGGCGGACGCATCGTCGGGACGCTCGTCCACGAGCTCCGTCGCGAGGGCGGCGGCCTCGGGCTCGCCGCCATCTGCTCGGGCGGTGGGCAGGGCGATGCCCTGCTGCTCGAGGTGCCGTAGGGGCGAGGCCGTGCCGCGCCCACTCAGAGCCGCCCTGCTCGCTCTCCTGCCGATCGTGGCGCTCGCGCTGGCCGGCGGCGCGGCCGCGTACACCTGCCCGCAGACGTCGCTGCAGGAGCGGATCGACCAGGCCGAGATCGTGTTCGTGGGGCGCTCCACCGGCTTCCGCGTGATCCCCGGGGGCGGCATCCCGCAGCGGGTCTACACCTTCGTCGTCGACCAGCAGGTGAAGGGCGGGCTCGGCCGCACCGTGGCGGTACGCATCCCCGCGCGCGCTGCGAACGGCGGCCAGAGGATCCCCGAAGACGTCGCCGCAGGCGTTCTCGCAGGACGCGTGGGCGCCGGCTACTTCACGACCAGGTGCGGCATCACCGACCCGGGCGCCGTGCTCGCCGAGGTCGACGAGCCGAAGGGGAACGCGATCAAGCTCGTGATCGGCCTGCTCGTCCTGGCGGCGGTGCTCACGTACTCGGTGCGCCGCGTCCGCCGCAAGCAAGACGCCGCCGGGCGCGGTAGCCTCGCCCCGTGACCTTCGAGCGCGTCCTCGTCGTCGGGGCCGGCCAGATGGGCGGCGGCATCGCCCAGGTGGTCGCCGCTTCCGGTCGCCAGGTGCTGCTCCACGACCCGTTTCCGGGCGCCGTCGAGCGCGGCCTCGACAGGATGCGCGCAAGCCTGGCGAAGCTCGCCGAGAAGGGTGCCGGAGCCGACCCCGCCACGGTGCTGGCGCGCATCAGCCCCACCGCCGGCCTGCAGGCCGCCGACCTGATGATCGAGGCGATCGTCGAGGACCGGGAGGCGAAGGAGGCGCTCTTCCGCGAAGCCGACGCGGTGCTGCCCGAGACGGCGATCCTCGCCTCGAACACGTCGTCGATCCCCATCACCTCGCTCGCCGCCGTCACATCGCGGCCCGAGCGCGTGATCGGGATGCACTTCTTCAATCCGGTGCCGGTGCTCAGGCTCGTCGAGGTGATCCGCGCGCTCCAGACCTCCGACGAGACGGCGACGGCGATCGTCGACCTCGCCGTCGACCTGGGCAAGGTGCCGGCCGAGGCGAACGACTTCCCCGGCTTCGTGTCCAACCGGATCCTGATGCCCTTCGTCAACGAGGCCGTCTACGCGCTGATGGAGGGTGTCGCGCAGCCGGAAGCGATCGACACGATCGCAAAGCTCGGCTTCGCGCACCCGCTCGGGCCGCTCGCGCTCGCCGACCTGATCGGCCTCGACACCTGTGTCGCGATCATGGAGGTCCTGCAGGAGGGCCTCGGCAACCCGAAGTACGCGCCGTGCCCCCTCCTGCGCCAGTACGTCGCCGCCGGCAGGCTCGGCCGCAAGAGCGGCCGCGGGTTCTACGAGTACGGGTAGTGGACCCGCGCCTCGAGGCCTACCTGCGCGTCGCCGAGCCCTGCGACGAGGACTTCGTCGACGCCGCGTTCCGCCTCGTCCTGCGCCGGCCTCCCGATCCGGAAGCGCGGGAGCGGGCCCTCTCGAAGCTCGCCGAGGGAACCCTCTCGCGCGCCACGCTGCTGCACGAGCTCGCCACGGCCCCCGAATTCGATCGCATTCGCCTGCTCGACGACGCCGTCGCGTTCGCCCGCGGTGCGCGCCTGCGCGGTGAGCGGCCGCGCCGGCTGATCGGCCCCCCTGCCACGGACGAGCGCGTGATCGAGATCCCGTGGGTGCTGTCGCGGCTGCGCTCGGGCCGTGTCCTGGAAGTCGGGTACGCAAACGCCGAGCCGGCGTACCTCGCGGCTCTCGTCGAGGCGGCACCCGGTGAGCTCGTCGGGGCGGACCTGGCCGAGGCAGAGGTGCCCGGCATGGAGACGGTCCGCGCCGACGCCCGCGAGCTGCCGTTCCCCGACGACTATTTCGACCAGGTGCTGCTCGTCTCGACCCTCGAGCACATCGGCGCCGACAACGAGCTCTACGGGCTCGCCGGCGAGCTCGACGAGGGAGGCCGGCGGGCGGCGCTGCGCGAGCTGCGCCGCGTGCTCCGGCGCGGCGGCAGCCTCCTCGTCACGGTGCCGCTCGGCGAGCCGGGCGATCACGGGTGGTTCCGCCAGGACGACGTCCGCGGCTGGACGCGCCTGTTCGCGCGCGCCGGGCTGTTCGTCGAAGAGCAGGAGGCGTACGAGCTCGGCGTGGAAGGATGGGAAGCGGCTCCGACGTTCACCCCGAACGGCGTTCTCTACGGCGCCCGCGGTCCTGCCGCCTCCGCGGTCCTGTGTGCCGACCTGAGCCCGCAGCGGCTGCGCCGGCTGCTCAGCCCGGACGGCCTGCGGCGCACCGCGCGCCGGCGCGGCGGGCCTGTGGTCCGCCGTCTGCGGGGAGGCAGATGACGATCATGCCGTCTGGCTCTCGGCGGGCGTTCCGCCGCGGGCCGGCAACTCGTGCCACAGCACGATCTTCCCGCCGGTGACCCGGAACACGGCGACCGCCTCCTGACCGGGCCCCTCGCACACGTGCCCGCTGCGGCGACCGAGCGTGAAGGTCGCGGTCACCTTCTCGCCGTCCACCTCGGTGTCGGTGATCGTCCCGGCGCACGGCAGCGACGCGTTGAAGCGAAGTGCCTCGTCGAGGCCTGCCAGCGTGACCGCCCGGCCCCCCTGGATCACGCGGGCGCCCGGCGCGAACAGCTCAGCGGCCGCCTCGTCCTCGCTCGCGTTGACGGCCTCGCTCCACCGCTGCACGACCGAGAGCGAGTCCGTGAGCTGCGATCCGCCGCGCGAGCCGCAGGCGCTCGTGACGAGCGCGAATACGGCGGCGAGCAGGAAGAACGCAAGACGGAGTCGCATCTGAGCCCGACTATACTCACCGCCGATGGACTTCTCGCTCAGCGCCGAGCAGCGGGAGATCCGGGCCCTGGCGCGGGAGGTGGCCGATGCCGAGATCGCGCCGAACGCGTCCGCCTGGGATCGTGAGCGCACCTTCCCGCGGCAGCTCTTCGCGAGGCTCGGCGAGCTCGGGCTGATGGGTGTCTGCGTGCCCGAGGAGCTCGGCGGGGCCGGTGGAGACTTCCTCTCGTACGTCCTCGTGCTGGAGGAGTTGTCGCGGGCGGACGCCGGCGTCGGGGTCACGGTCGCCGTGCACACGAGCGCGGTCACGCTCCCGCTCGTCGCGTTCGGCAGCGACGAGCAGAGACGGCGATTCGTGCCGCCGCTCGCGAGCGGCAGCGTGCTCGGAGCCTTTGCGCTCACCGAGCCCGAGTCGGGGTCGGATGCCGGCGCGCTCCGGACGGTGGCGGTGCCCCAGGGCGACGGGTGGGCGATCACCGGCACCAAGCAGTGGATCACGAACGGCAGCCACGCCGGCACCTTCGTCGTGTTCGCGCGGACCGACTCCTCCACGGACGGCGCGCGCGGCGTCAGCGCTTTCGTGCTCGATGGAGAGCACGTCGAGGTGACCCGGGAGTCCCGCAAGCTCGGCCTGCACTCCTCGTCCACGGCGGACATCCGCCTCGAGGGGGCTCTTGTTGGCCGCGACCGGCTGCTGCACGACGAGAACCGCGGCTTCACCGTCGCGATGGCGACCCTCGACGGGGGGCGCATCGGCATCGCCGCGCAGGCGGTCGGCATCGCCCAGGCGGCGTACGACGCTGCTCGCGCCTACGCGCTCGAGCGGCGCCAGTTCGGGCGGCGGATCGCCGACTTCCAGGCGATCCAGTTCAAGCTCGCCGACATGGCCACCGAGATCGCCGCGGCGCGGTGGCTCACCTACCGGGCCGCCTGGCTGAAGCAGGAGGGCTTGCCGCACACCGCGGAGGGAGCACAGGCAAAGCTCTTCGCGTCGTCGGTGGCGCGCCGGCAGACAGGCGAGGCGATCCAGGTGCTCGGCGGCTACGGCTTCACCACCGAGTTTCCGGTGGAGCGGTACTTTCGCGACGCGAAGGTGACCGAGATCTACGAGGGCACGAGCGAGATCCAGCGTCTCGTGATTGCCCGGCAGCTGCTCGCAGAGCACGAGGGGCGTGCCGCCCCGCCGGTACCCTGACCCGATGGCACGCGCCCGCGACGAGCCCGTCCGCCTGACGCGCATCTACACGCGTGGCGGCGACGAGGGCGAGACGTCGCTCGGCGACGGCTCGCGGGTGTCGAAGCTCGATCCGCGCATCGCCGCGTTCGGCACGACGGACGAGCTCAACTCCATGCTCGGCCTCGTGCTGGCGGGTGACTGCCCGGAGGAGCTGCGGGCCACGCTCGACCGGATCCAGAACGAGCTGTTCGACGTCGGCGCCGACCTGTGCGTCCCCCTGCAGGTGGAGGGGCGCCTGCGCGTCGAGCAGAGCATGGTCGACGCGCTCGAAGCGCTGTGCGACCGCTTCAACGAGCAGCTGCCGGAGCTCTTGAGCTTCGTCCTGCCCGGCGGCACGCAGGCCGCCGCGCGCCTGCACGTCGCCCGCACGATCTGCCGCCGCGCCGAGCGGGAGACGCTGCTCGCTGCGCAGCAGCACGACGTCAACCCGCTGGTGCTCGTGTACCTGAACCGGCTCTCGGACCTTCTCTTCATCCTCGCCCGCGCGGCCAACGCGACGGCCGGCCGCGACGAGCCACTGTGGCAGCCGGGGGCCTCGCGGTAGCAAGCGCGTCGGGCGCCTGACGCACGTCGAGCGGTGCTCTCATGCGCGGCCGGGCGCGACCGGCTCGACGTAGGCGCAGCGCCGCGGGTCGTCCGGGAGTGGGGAGCGACCGACGCGTGCGACCCGGTAGCGGACGCCGCCGTGCACGACCTCGTCGGAGACCCTGGGGGCCGGGCCGGCCGCCTCCTCGAGGCGGTAGCGCTCGCCCGGCACGAAGAGGAGATGCGACGTCCCCGCGTCGGGCGGCGTCGGGCCGGACGCGCCGAGCCCGAGCCCGGAGGAAACCGCCGCGACGGCACGGGCGAGCTCGCCCCGGCCGCTCTCGAGCGCCGTGCGCTCCTCGACCACCTCCGCGGACCGGCGGGCGAGGCCCTCCGCCTCGAGATCGAGCTCGCGGCGCAGGGCCTCGAGATCGCCGACTCTCGTCTCCCGCCGGCTCACCGCGGCCTCGGCGGCGGTGAGGGTGCGTCGGGCGCTCTCGTTCTCCGCGCTGAGGGACTGCAGTCGCGCCTCCCGCCTGTCGAGCTCCGCCGCACGGGAGTCGAGCTCCGCCTCCCGTGCGACGAGCTCGGCGATCCTCCGCTCGGCGTCGGCGAGCGACCGCTCCCTGTCGGAGAGCCCGGCCGCGATGCGCTCGAGGGTCTCCTCGCGCTCTGCCACTGCAACTTCGCGCCGCTCGACGGCTGCCCGCAGCAGCTCGACCGCTCCGAGCTCGCGGCGGCGGTCGGCGAGCTCGCGGTCTGTCGCGGCGGCGCGCTCCTCGCGTTCCGCCAGCGCGGCTGCGAGGGCGCTCAGCTCGGCATGACGGTCGTCGAGCTCCGCAGAGCCGTGTCGCAGCATCTCCTCGACGGCCGCGCGCAGGCGGAGCGCCTGCTCCTCCCGGCGCTCCAGGTCGGCGATGGTGGCGTGGAGCTCCTCGGTGCGCTGCTCGAGCTCGCGGCTCCGCTCCCCGATCAGCGCCTCGACGGCCTGCGGCTGGTCGGTGGGGGAGAAGAGCGCCCTCAGCCCGAAGCGGCGGCGGTCGTCGGGCGCCCTGCGCGTCGGCCAGTGCTCCCAGTCTCGGTCCGGCTTGCCCGCCACTCTGCTGCGCTCCTCCCTCGCGATCGTCGTGCGCCGACGGGTCGTCGTCCTGAGCCGTCGATTCGGTGGCGATCCGCCGGCGCC
>DAIOGR010000019.1:0-6395 GCA_036745155.1 Gaiella sp. | reverse complement strand
CCGGTATGCGGAAACCAGCGGAATCGAGGGAGTGAGTGATCATGGGGAAGGGACTGGGACGGGCGGCAGGCACGGTGTGCGCGCTCGCGGTTGTCGGAGTCGTCGCGCTTGCCGGCTCGATCGTGGCGGGGGCGACGGGGTCGCTTCCCTCCACGGGCAACGGCATCGCGCCGACGAGCATGGACGGAAGCAGCATCTTTGCGGAGTGCTCGACGGCGCTGACCGGCGAGAGCCACGTCTTCGGCCTCAAGGCCGAGAAGAGCGGCGCGCTCACGACCTACAACGCAACCTACGACAAGACCAACGCGGCGGTAACGCACGGGAGCGACAACCCACTCTCCGTGACGATCAGGAATGCGCAGGTCTCCGGCGGTGTCGCGACCTTCGACTGGTCGGCGAACATGCCGGTCGACTTCGTCTACGTGAAGTCGGGCGCCAAGGCGACCGTATACGACTATCGCGCCTACGGCTGGGGCGGCCATCCCGCCAGCGGCCCGTGGGGCGACACCGGGCTCGTCAGCCCGAAGGACTCGATCTCGCACGTGCTCTTCTGCACGATCAAGAAGCTCCGCGTCGAGAAGACCGCGGTGCCCTCGTTCACCCGCGAGTACACGTGGACGATCGACAAGCGGGTGAAGACGTCTGGCAGCTTCGCCGACAGCGCCGCCTTGACGCTCGAAGCCGGGAGCACCGGCTCGGCCGACTGGCAGATCACCGTCAACCGGACGGGCAGCGTGGACAGGAGCGTGAAGGTCGCCGGCGTGATCACCGTCCTCGACAGCTCGCCGTTCGATGCCTCCGGCATCCTCGACGAGTCGCTCACCAACGTGAGCTTCACCGGGGCGTGCGCACCGAAGAGCGGGACGACCGACCAGGCGACGTTCTCGATCGCCAAGGGCCAGAAGATCACCTGCACGTACGCCGCCCCCCTGACCCAGAAGGTGGACGGCACGAACACGGTCCTGGCCGACCCGACGACGCCCGACTGGATGGCGAGCACCTCCGCGGCGAAGGCGTATGCGTTCGGCGCCCCGACCAGCGAGCTCAACAAGACGGTCGGCTGGCAGGACTCGAACGGCAAGTCCAAGGGAGGCATCACTGCCGACGAGACGACCGTCTACACGACCAACCACCCGTGCGGCACGAGCCGCAAGGTGACGAACACGGTCACCCTGAACGGGGACGCGAAGGACCCGCTCGGCAGCGATACGGCGACTCTCGACATCACCTGCACACCGCTGCAGCGGCTCCTGATCGCGAAGACCGTCGATGCCACCTCCTCGCAGCGAACCTGGAGCTGGACGATCGACAAGCAGGTGAAGACCACCGGCGGCTACGCCGACTCGGCCTCGCTCACGCTCGACCCGGGCACGAGCGCCGATGCCCACTACAAGGTGACCGTGCACGGCTCGTCCGTGGACAGCCACTACGTCGTCTCGGGCACGATCACGGTGACGAACCCGAACGCCTCGGCTGTCACGGGCGTCGGCGTCACGGACGTGCTTCCCGGCGCAGTCGTCAGCTGCCCGGCTACCACGATCGCCGGCAAGAGCGAGCTCAAGTGCACGTACACGGCTACGAGTGAGAGCGTGAAGCCGGCCACGAACACGGCGTCCGTGACCGTCAGCGGCAACAGCCAGCTCGGCAACACCTCGAGCTCCGTCGCGATCACGTTCGGCCCGCCCACCGTGGTCAACGGCACCGCCGACGTGAGCGACGCGTTCGACGGCGGCGCCGCAGCCCCGCTCACGGGCGGCACCGGCCTCACGCCGGCCGACCTCGACCAGAGCGGCGACAAGGTGCTGACGTACGACCGCACCCTGCGATGCGGCGCGACGCACACGTACGGCAACACGGCGGCCGTGTCCGACCCGAAGGGAGAGGCGTACGACGAGGACAGCGCCACCGTCGTCGTCACGTGCAACGCGCCGAAGCCCCTGACGGTGGCGAAGACGGCCAATCCGTCGTTCACCCGCACCTATGACTGGAAGGTGACGAAGACCGCAGCCCCGTCGCAGATCGCCCTCAAGGACGGCGCCACCGGCTCGTCCACGTGGACGGTCAAGCTCGAGCGGGACGGGGAGCCGGTCGACTCCGGCTGGCGTCTGACGGGCACGATCACGGTCACCAACCCGAACGCGCTCGCCGTGAGCGGCGTGTCGGTCAGCGACGGCCTCGGCGGCACGGTCACGTGCCCGGCGAGCACCATTGCGGCGAAGTCGTCCATGACGTGCACGTACTCCGTCGGGCTGCCGAGCGGTGCGGCGGGGACGAACACGGCCACCGCCACGACGACGACCCAGGGCGTCGGCTCAGGCTCCGGCTCGGCGCAATTCGCTTTCAGCGAGCCGACCCGGGTAGTCAACGCCAACGTCGACGTGGTCGACACGAACGGCAAGACGTGGAGCGACCGGACCGAGGGCTTCACCGACTCGTATCCGTCGGAGACGCTCCCTTGCCGGGACGCGACCTACTCGAACACGGCACGCGTGATCGGCGACGAGGGGGCGATCCTGAGCACCTCGACGGCGACGGTGACCGTCACCTGCTCGACGACGCCGCCTCCGCCTCCGCCGAAGGCGCCGGTGCTCGACATCGGCGTGACCAAGTCGGCCACAACGCCGACCAAGCTGAAAGGGAACGTCACGTACACGATCGTCGTCTCGAGCCTCGGCCCGGACGCGGCGAATGGTCTGCAGGTAGCCGACCCGGCTCCGGGTGGGGTCAGCTACCTGTCGGCGAGCTCGTCCGATCCTACCGTCAGCTGCTCCGTGGAGCAGGGCGGTGCGCTCGTCAGCTGCACCCGGCCGGGTGTCTTCAGCCCGGGGCAGTCGTTCGTCGTCACGGTCGTCGGGAAGGCGACGAAGACGGGGACGCTGACGAACACCGTGACCGTCTCGACGCCGGGTGACTCGAAGGCCTCCAACAACCAGGCCTCCGCCGTCACCCTGGTGGTCGCTCCGGCGACGCCGCCGACGGTGAAGCCTGCGCCGAAGCCCAAGCCGGCGCCCAAGCCGAAGCCGAAGCCCAAGGTCTGCTCGACCCTGACGGTCGCGCAGAAGACCGTCATGGTCGGCAAGGGCGGCAAGCTCACACTGACGGTGAGGGCCGCCGGCAAGCCGGTCGCCGGGGCCAAGATCCGGATCAAGGGCGCCGGGGTGGACAAGGTCGTGAAGACCGGCAAGAACGGCCTCGTGACCACGCTCGTCGCCGCTCCGAAGTCCGGGATCGTGGTCGTCTCGATCACCGGCAGCAAGGGGTGCAACACGGCTCGAGTCGGCGTCGTCGGCGTCTTCGAGCCGCCCGTCACGGGGTAGGACCGCAGTTCGGACGGGGGGAGAGGAGGGGGCGGCGAGAGCCGCCCCCTCGCTCTTCCCGGCGTCGCCCGCGGGAGGGAGGCGAACCCCTCGATCGAGGCATAGGCACCCCCCGGAAGGGGGCCTACGCTCAGGTCGAGGGAGGCGATTCGCCCTCCTCGCGACAGGTCGTCACTCAACCCATGGAACGGCGCCGATGAACGATTACGCTCTCCTGATGCGGTACATGCTCCTGACGCTCGTCGTCGCGGCGGCGCTGCTCCTGCCCGGCAAGGGGCATGCGCTGACACAGTCGCCGCCGAAGCCGGTGGTCGGCTCCGGGACGATCAACGTCGCGACCCTCACCGTGTGGAGCGCACCGTCTGCCGGCGCACGTGTGATTGCGAAGCTGAGCGAGTTCCGGGAGCAGGACTATCGCCCTCGGTACGTGCTCGCGCTGGACGTCAGGCGGGGGCAGCGCGGGAAGCCGGCCTGGTACAAGATCTCGGTTCCCGGTCGCCCCAACGGCCGTGTCGGCTGGGTGCGCGCCCGCAACGTCGACGTCAGGCCGATGCCGTGGCAGATCGTCGTCTTCCGCGGCTCGAAGGTGCTGCAGGTCTGGAAGGACGACCGCAAGCTGTACCAGTCGAAGGTGGCCGTCGGTGCAGCCGGCATGGAGACCCCGACGGGGCTCTACTACGTGACCGTCCGCTTCAAGCCGGTCCGGCAGACGTTCCTCGGCACGTTCGCGTTCGAGACGAGCGCGTACTCGAAGCTGTCCGAGTGGCCCGGCGGCGGAGTCGTCGGCCTGCACGGCACCTGGCAGCCGTGGCTGCTCGGCAAGGAGGTCTCCCACGGTTGCGTGCGGATCTCCAACGCGAGCGCGAACTACCTGCGGGATCGGATCCCCGTCGGCACGCCGATCCGCATCGTTCCCGCCTGAGCGGAAGCCGGCGCGCCGGAGCGGGGCCTGGTCGTTACACGCTCGAGGCTTCGAAGGCGTACGGCGCGGCGCCGTCGGTGGCGAGCGTGCGCTGCCGGCCCGCGGCGCCGGCGAGCTTCTTCACGGCGAAGCCCTTGTCCTGGAAGGTGAAGCCGGGCACGAACGCATGCCAACCGCCGCCGCCCGCGCTCGCCACGCTGACCCCGTCGAAGCGGAAGGAGAAGCTGTTGCAGGACGCGTTGCCACCGCTCCACGACTCGGCCGTTGCGATGGGGCGCCAGCGCTCTGTCGAGCCCGGCAGCAGCAGCGGCTTCGTCACCGGCTTGCCGTCGACCCAGACGCGCCACACGTTCGGCCTGCCGGCCACCTCGAGCACTGCGACCCGGTGGCTCTCCCCGACCGCCACGTTCTCCAGCACGGGCACGAACTCCGGCTCCTTGCCGGCGCGCGTGATCTCCGCGTAGACCATCGCCGGCGTGTCCGGCAGCGAGGCGACGCCGACCTGGAGCCACACCGTCTCGCCGTTCGCGCCCTGGCCGGGACCGCCGACGCCGACCCAGCCGGCCACATGTCCCGCGGGCACGCTCGGACGGGCCAACGGCGTGATCGTCGCCCGGACGCCATGGGCAACGGCCGTCGCCTGGTGGCCGGCGTACGCGTACCCCTGTGGGCCGTGCGACCCGGCCGCGCACGTCTTGGCGCTCGCGCCGGCGCCCGGCGCGAGCGTGGAGAGCGCGGCCACGAGGGCCACGGCGAGCAGCAGCAGGGTCGAGCGAAGCCTCACCTCCCGCGCATCGGCCTCACCCGTTCGAGGGGCCATCCCTCGATCGGGGATCGAGCCCGTTAACCGAGCGCTAACGTGACGCAGCAGCCCAGCGCCTAACCCAATCCGTGCCGGCGGCGTCTACTCTTCCTGTATGGAGGCGACCTCGAACCGCAGTTCGTTTCTGCAGTCACCGCGCAATCAGCGCCGGCTCCTCGTGGCGGCTCTCGTGCTGCTCGCGGTCGGCGTCGGCGTCTTCACGTTCGTGGTCTTCCGGAACACGGGGGACACGACCGAGACGTTCTCGACCGAGCCCGCCGACATCTTCAAGCCGGAGAAGAGCGTGGGCGTCGACCTGGCCGCGAAGCGCATTGCCGGCGAGTTCATCAAGACCGCGGTCGCTCGCAAGAACCTCGCCGCCTCCTACGACCTCGTTGCTCCGGAGCTGCGCCAGGGCATGACGCGCAAGGAGTGGCAGACGGGGAACATCCCCGTCGTCTACTACCCGACCGGGGATCTCGAGCTCGCGACGTTCAAGGTCGACCGGTCGTACAAGAACGAGGTGGTGTGGCAGGTGTTCATGGTGCCGAAGCCCGGATCGGGCACGCAGCCCGCCGTGTTCTACATCGGCCTCAAGCGCAGCGCCGAGAAGGCCCCGTGGAAGGTGTTCTACTGGGTGCCGCGCTACCAGCCGGCCGTCCCCGACCCGGGCTAGGCGGCGATGTCCCACCGTGCCCGCCGCCGTCTCATGTGGATCGTGGTTGCCGGCGGGTTCGTCGCGTCGCTCACGGTCACGGCGATTCTCTTCTGGAACACCGCCGAGAACATCGAGACCTTCTCGGGTGGGAAGGCCGACATCTACGTCGCGCCGAAGCCGCACCGCCTGACGAAGGCCGAGCGGATCGCGCTCGTCTCGGTGGCGCAGCGGTTCGTCGAGTCGGCTGTCGCCCGCGACCATCCGGAGCGGGCCTACGAGATCGTCGGCCCGGCTCTCCGCGGCGGGTTGTCGAAGCAGCAGTGGGCGACCGGAGACATCCCCGTCGTCCCCTACCCCGTCGACAGTGCCCGCTGGAAGGTCCAGTACTCGAACGCGGAGGGCGTGGGCCTGCTCGTGATGGTGTACCCCACGGAGGGCGCCGGGCTTCAGGCCACCGTGTTCTCGATGAGCATGGTGCCGGTGCGGCTCGGGGCGGACAGCCGCTGGATCGTGAACAGCTGGGTGCCGCATGGCGGCAGCCCCTCCGCGATCGCGGACGCCAGGAAGTCCCCCGGACAGGCGCTGGCCGACGCAACGCAGGAGGTTGAGCGAATCTCCCCGCGGGCGAGCGTCGCATGGCTCATCGTTCCCGTTGTCCTCGTCTGCCTCGTGTTCGTCGTGCCCTTCGCCTTCCTC
>DAIOGR010000018.1:0-15439 GCA_036745155.1 Gaiella sp. | reverse complement strand
GCTAGCGGGAGCCGAGCTCGACGGCCACCTCGACGAGAGCCCTCACGTCGTCGTCGGTGGTGCGGAAGTTGACGAGGCACGGCCTCAGGCACACGCGTCCGTCCACCGTGGCCGGGGCGACCCAGATGCGGCCGTCCCGCTGGATCGCCTCCACCAGGGCGGCGTTGTGAGCGTCGAGGTCACCCTCCGCGGCCACGTGGCGGAAGGGGACGATGGAGAGCGGCGGCGGCCCGCAGACCGGCTCCAGCTCCGGATGGGCGAGGATCTCCTCGTACAGCAGACGTGCCTGGCGAAGGTTGTTGGCGATCGCGTCGCGGAACGCCTCGGCGCCGTGCGCCCGGAACGCGAGCCACAGCTTCAGGGCGCGGAAGGGGCGGGAGTACTCGAGCGTGATGTCGACGGCGTGCGGCTGGTTGCGCTCGTGCGGGAAGTAGGCCTCCTCGTGCAGGAAAGCTGCCTCCAGATCGGCGCGCCGCCGCACGAGCACGACGCCGCAGGCCTTCGGCAGGTACAGCCACTTGTGCGCATCGACCGAGACCGAGCTGGCGCGCTCGAGGCCGGCGAAGAGATGGGCGGTCTCGGGCACCGCAGCGGCGACGAGCCCATAGGCGCCGTCGATGTGCAGCCACACGCCTCGCTCGTCGCAGATGTCGGCGACGTCTGGAATAGGGTCGACGGCGCCGGTGAGTGTCGTGCCACCCGTGGCGACGACCGCGATCGGGACGATGCCCCGCGCCAGGTCGGAGTCGATCGCGGCCGCGAGCGCGTCGGGCTGCATGCCGCGATGCTCGTCGAGCGGGAGCGAGCGCACGTTGGCCGCGCCGATGCCGAGCAGCTCGCAGGCACGGTCGACCGAGTAGTGCGCCTCCTCTGAGCAGTACACCGCCATGCGCCGGCCGACGAGGCCGGTGTCGCGGCTGCCGGGCAGCGCGTGCTCGCGTGCCGCGGCGAGCGCCGTCACGTTCGAGACCGTGCCGCCGCTCGTGAACGTGCCCGCGACGGCCGGGTAGCCGACGAACTCGCCCACCCAGCGCACGGCGTGCTCCTCCAGCTCCGACGCGGCGGCCGCCCAGGCTGCAAGGTTGACGTCGTAGCAGGAGGCGAGCAGGTCTCCGAGCACGCCGATCTCGAGGCCCGACGAGCCGACGAAGGCGAAGTAGCGAGGGCGCGGCTGGGCGAGGCTGGCGTCGAGCACGTGGCCGGCATCCTCGAGCACCCCGAGCACCGGCGAGCCGGCTTCGGGGAGATGCTCTGCGAGGAGCTCGCGGATGCGTGCGTCGATCGGCGGCTGGTCGGGACGGGCGCGATCGAAGCTGCGCCAGGCCTCGGCGACGATCTCGACGGTGCGCTCGAGCGCCTCCTCGCGCGAGACGTCGAGTCGCAGCTGGGTCGGGGAGGGATCGGTCACGGGGGCAGCATAGGAACATCCACCTCGATGCGCCCGCCCGCTTCTCGGGCGGGGAACACCCGGATCGGTTGCTCCGCCGGCCCCTCGAGCGGCTCGCCGCTCTGCAGCGAGAAGAGCGCACCGTGGCACGCACACCGCACCGCGTCTCCTTCGAGCCACCCGTCGCCGAGCGGGCACTCGGCATGCGTGCACCACGTCTCGAAGGCGAACCAGCCGCCACCGCGACGTGCGAGGCACAGGCGCAGCTCTCCTGCAGCCGCCTCGCGCAGGCTGCCGTCGTCGAGGTCGGCAGGCCCCAGGTCGACCCAGGTCATCGATCCCAGACGACGTCGAGGTTGCGCGGCGCCCGGAACTCCCAGCCCGTGAAGACCGGAGGCCGCTGAGGGTGGAGCTGCAGTCCGGGCAGGCGCTCGAGCAGCCGCTGCAAGGCGATGCGCATCTGCACCCGCGAGAAGTGGTGGCCGGAGCAGAAGTGCGGGCCGAAGCCGAAGGCGGCATGGTTGCGGCGCGGCCGATGCAGGTCGAACGCATCGGCATCCGCTCCCCAGATCTCCTCGTCGCGGTTGGCGGACGAGACGAGCACGCCGAGACTCGCGCCGGCAGGCACGGTGACGCCGCCGAGCTCCACGTCGGCCCTCGCGCGCCGCGTCTGCGTTCCGATCGGCGAAACCCAGCGCAGCCCCTCCTCGATCGCGTCGCGCACGAGACGCCGGGGCTCTGCAGCCACCTCGACGGCCTGTCCCGAGGCGAGCAGCCCCGCCAGGGTCGTGCCCGCGGCGTGGCCAGGCTCCTGCATGCCGCCGAGCAGGATCACCTTCAACGTCGGCAGGATCTGCGCCACCCGCTGCTCGAACGAGCCCTCGGCGTGCTGCAGCATCGTCGAGATGGTCGAGTCGTCCGGCTCGGCCCACATGCGCTCGAGCACCGGTGCGAGCTCGCGGTCGATCTCGGCCCCGGTGGCGTCGGAGATCGCCCAGCGGGCAGGGTCGTCCTCGAAGTTGACCGCGCCCTGCGCGAGGCCGTGGAACCAGCGGCGCAGGGTGTCGCCGTCGAGGTGGCCGAGGCCGAGCACCCGCCCGAGGCCCCGGACCGAGACCGGCTCGAAGTAGTCGGCCATCAGCTCGGCCTCGCCGCGCCCCGCCAGCCCGTCGAGCAGCTCGTCGACGAGCGGCTCGATCAGCCCGGGCGTGGTCGCCTCGACGACACGTGGGCGCAGCGAGGGGTCGAGCATCGCGCGCAGCTTCTTCTGCGGCTCCCCGTCGAGCACGAGGATGCTCTTGCCTCCCATCACGCGGTCGAGCGGTGAGGGAGTCACGGCGGAGTCGATCAGCTCGGGGTGCGAGGCCGCGTACTCGACGTCGGCCCAGCGGGTCACGAACCAGAGGCCGACCGCCGGCACGAAGCACACGGGCGCCTGGCGGCGCATGCGCGCATAGATCGGATACGGGTCGTCGTCGAGCTGCTCGACCGTGATCGTCGCGGCCCACTCCTCGATCGTGCTCACGCAGCTTCTTCCTGGACGAGCGCTCGTGCCTCGCGCAGCCGCCGCGGCTCGTCCACGACCAGCACGCACACGACCGCACCACCTGCGTCGCTGCCCACGTGCAGCCCTTCCTCCTTGGCCCACGTCGCCGCCGCCTCGGCCAAGCCGACCTCGGCGAGGCGGCGCGGGCCGATGTCGCTCCACCAGTACGGCAGTCGCTCGTACGGGCCGGCCTGGCCGGCGATCGCGTCTGCCGCCTGCTCCCCGGTGCCGATCGCCGCGTCCCAGTGCGGAAAGCGCATGGGGCCGAAGCGGGCATGCGGGACGAGCACGAGGTCGCCACAGGCGTACACGTGCTCGCGTCCGGGGACGCGCATGTCCGGCCCGACCTCGAGCGGCACGTCCGTCTCGAGCCCGGGGGGCGAAACGACGCGCCCTCCGGTCGCAGCCACGATGACGTCCGCCGTGACCGATCCACCCTTGTGACACAGTGTCACTTGCGCTCCTGCTCCCGTCGCAGCTTCGATCATGACACCGCCCAGGAAGGCGACGCCGAGCTCGTCGAGCGTCGCCGAGGCGATCGCGGGGAGCGGGTCGTGGAGGCGGTGGAGCGGCCGCTCGAGCAGGTCGAGCACGGTCACCGCGTGGCCCTGCGTCGCGAGCGTCGCCGCAGTCTCCACCCCGATCAGCCCGCCGCCGACCACTGCGACCCGGCGCGGCCCGTCCGTGAGTGCGGCCGCCAGGCGCCGCAGTCCGCCCGGCGTCGCGTTGACGTGCGCGATCTCGAGCCCGGGGATCGGAGGTGGTCGGTACGAGAGCCCGGTGGCGAGCACTACCGCGTCCGCATCGACGTCCACGCCGCCCGCGCGGAGCTGCCGGGAGCCCAGGTCGACCTCGTCGACCATCGCGTCGAGCCGGTCGACGCCTCGCTCGGCGAGCCGCTCCTCGTCGGCGAGCAGGACAGGCTCCCCCTTCACGAGCGCGGACTTCGTCAACGGCGGCCGGTCGACGGGGAGGCCTGGGCCGATCAGGAGCGGCCGGATGCCGTGCCGGGCAAGCCGCATCGCGCACGCCGTGCCGGCGACGCCGTTCCCGACGATCGCCACCTCCACCTTCATGCGATTGCCTCGCCCACGCGCTCCACGACCTCGCGGCACCAGGCCGGATAGAGCGTGATCTCGTCCACGAACTGGGACGGCTTGATGCAGAACGTCGTGAAGCCGCGAGCGATCTGCGCCGGCAGCGAGGCGAGCGCGGGCTCGAGCGGCGAAGGGCTCTCGTCGTCGGGGAAGACGGCCCGCAGCCCGCCCACGAGCTCGAGCTCCGAGAGGTCGCGGCCGGCAGCCGCGAGGCCCGAGCGCAGCAGGGTGAGGTCCTCGTCCGACGGCTGCCCGAGTGGGTGGAAGCCGTGGGCGTAGCGGACGATCCGACGCAGCAGGCGCGGGTGCACGGACTGGCCGCCGAGCCAGAGCCGCGGCCCGTCGGGCCGCCAGGCCTTCGGCTCCAGGTAGACGTCGTCGAAGGCGTAGTGCTCGCCGTGGAAGCTCGCGGGCGAGCCCGCCCACACCGCGTCCCAGGCCGCGAGCTGCTCGTCGAGCAGCGCGCCGCGCCGCTCGAAGGGGACGCCCAGCGCCTCGTACTCGTCCCGGTGCCAGCTCACCGTGGGCTGCACGACGAGCCGGCCCTCCGAGAGGAGGTCGAGCGTCCCGAGCTCGCGCGCGAGGAGCAGCGGGTGGCGGAGCGGGGCGATCACCGCGCAGGCGGCGAGCCGCAGGCGCGTGGTCACGGCAGCGATCGCGGAGAGCAGCACGAGCGAGGAGGGCCACGGCATGGCGGGGTCCTGGTTGCCGGGCATGGCGTAGTCGCGCGGGTTGCCCATGATCCCGCCGGCGCCCGCCGTCGGGCCGAGGACGATGTGCTCGCTCACCATGACGGCGTCGAAGCCCGCCTCCTCCGCCACCACGGCCATCTCCACGAGGGCGCGCAGGTCGCGCGGCGGCGTCAGCGTCCAGTTCTCGCTCAGCACGAGCACCAGCTTCATGCAGGTACGCCCTGGACGAGGCGCGCCGAGGCCTCGACCGCATCCCGCTGGTGCGGCTGCAGCTCCTGCCCCGTCACCTGGTCGAGATAGGCGAACGGGTCCTCGATGCCGGCCGAGAGGCCTGACAGCTTCTCGATCACCGCGAGGCCGCAGAAGGGGACGTGACCGGCCGAGTAGCCACCCTCGTGCGCAGCGATCAGCCGGCCGTCGCAGAGCCGTGCGGCGGCGTCGAGCAGCCTTCCGGTCATCTCGCCGAAGGCCGAGGCGGACAGCAGCATGCGGCCGAGCGGATCGAGGGCGCCCGCGTCGAAGCCGCAGGCGATCACGATCAGCTCAGGCCGGAAGCGCTCGAGCGCGGGAACGACCACCCGGTCGAGCGCGGCGAGATAGGCCCCCCGGCCGGAGCCGGCGGGCAGGGGCACGTTCAGGGTCGCTCCCCGCCCCTCGCCGCCGCCCGTCTCGTCGAGCGTTCCCGAGCGGAGCGGGTAGAGGCCGTCCTGGTGCAGCGAGATCGCGAGCACGGAGGGGTCGTCCCAGAAGATCGCCTGGGTGCCGTTGCCGTGGTGCACGTCCCAGTCGACCACGGCGACGCGACCGACGCCGCGGACCGCCTGCGCGTGTCGAACGGCCACGGCGACGTTCGCGAAGAGGCAGAAGCCCATCCCCTGCTCAGGGACGGCGTGGTGTCCCGGAGGGCGCACGAGCGCGTAGGCGTTGTCGACGGCCCCCTCCAGGGTGGCATCCACGGCACCGATGACGCCGCCGGCGGCGAGCAGCGCGATCTCGTAGGAGCCGTTGCCGAAGGGCGCCTCGCTGCCGGCGTCGCCGCCACGTCCGGCGGAGAGCGCAGCCACCCGGTCGACGTGCGCGCGGTCGTGCACGCGGCACAGCTCCTCGACGGTGGCGGGCCGCGGGCGCAGCAAGGTGAGGCCGTCGGTGAGGCCGGTCGCGTCGAGCAGGTTCTTCAGCCGCCGCTTCGTGTCGGGGCTCTCGACGTGCACGTGGGGCTCGAGCCAGCCGCCGGAGGGCAGCTCCGCGGCGCCGCTGCCCGTGTCGTGCCACATCATCCGCTCGTGCCAGACGAGCCCGGTCGCCATCAGCGGCAGGAGCCCTCGAGGATCTGCAGCGATTTCAGGTCGGAGTAGAAATCGAGGGCGTACTGGCCGCCCTCGCGGCCGATGCCGGAAATGCCGATGCCGCCGAACGGCGCCGTCAGGTCGCGCACGAGGAACGTGTTGACCCAGACGACACCCGCCCGCACGGCGCGCCCCACCCGCTCCGCGCGCTCCGCCGAGCCCGTGTAGACGATGGCGGAAAGGCCGTAGCGCGTCGAGTTGGCGAGCGCCACGGCCTCGTCCTCGTCCTCGAACGTCTGGAAGGTGAGCACCGGCCCGAACACCTCGTGCTGCACCACCTCGCTGTCGTTCGAGCGGGGCACGATCAGGGTGGGCTCGACCCAGAGGCCGCGCTCCAGCCGCTTGCCGCCGCGCACGATCTCGTCGCCGTTCGCCCGCGCCCGCTCGACGAACCCGAGCACACGCGCCACGTGATCGGGGTGGATCATCGGCGCCACCGTGGTCGCATCGTCGCGGGGGTCGCCGAGCACGTGCTCGTCGGCGAAGCGATGGAAGAGCGCGAGGAACGCGTCTGCGACGCTCTCCTGCACGAGCAGGCGGGTGCCGGCGAGGCAGACCTGGCCGGAGTCGTCGTACTGGCCCGCCGCCTTGCGGGCAGCCGCCTCGAGGTCGCAGTCCGCGAAGACGAGCAGCGGCCCCTTGCCGCCCAGCTCGCCGGTGAACGGGACGATGTTGCGGGCGGCGGCGACACCGATGTGGCGCGCCGTCTCCGGCGAGCCGGTGAACGAGATCCGCCGCACGCGCGGGTCGGAGACGAGAGCGGCACCGACCTCCTCGCCGATTCCCTGCACCACGTTGAGCACGCCGGGGGGCAGGCCCGCTTCGGTCGCGAGGTCGGCGAGCAGCGAGCAGGAGAGCGGCGACCACTCTGCCGGCTTGAGGATCACGGTCGAGCCGGCCGCGAGGGCCGGTGCGATCTTCCAGGTCGAGAGCATCAGCGGCGCGTTCCAGGGCGTGATCACGACTGCGGGGCCGCTCGGCATCCGGAGCACCCGGTTGTGGGTGCCGTTCGAGTCCCACACGCGCTCCTCGTACTCGACGGCGAGGTCGGCGTAGTTGCGGAAGTTGCGGGCGCAGCGGTTGACGAGCCGCGCCTTCAGCGAGCGCAGCAGCATCGCCATGTCCATGCACTCGACGGCGGCCAGCGGCTCGACGTTCGCGTCGATCAGATCGGCGAGCCGGCGCAGGTGCTCGGCCCGGCCTCCCGGCCCGAGCGCCGCCCACGCCGGAAATGCCTGCTCGGCCGCCTCCACCGCCAGCCGCGCCTCGCGCTCGCCGCCGCGCGCGACCTCGGCGAGCGGCTCCTCTGTGATGGGCGAGATGTCGGTGAACGTCGTGTCGCTGCCGACGCGCTCGCCGCCGATCGAGTGCTCGGTGGAGACGGAGACGCCCGCCACCTCGACGCGGCTCACGCGGACACCTTGCCGAACGCGACGGTGGCGACGTCGACGGGTGTGTGCCCCCCGTCGACAGGCAGGACGGCGCCGTTCACGTACGCGGCCTCGTCGGAGAGGAGCCAGGCGACGGTCGCCGCGATCTCCGCTGGGGTCGAGGCGCGTCGGAGCGGGACGTCGGCCAGGCAGGCCGCGTACGCGCCGTCGCGGTCGGTGCCGAGCCGCCCTGCGAGCGCGTCCATCTCCTCGTCGGCCATCGGCGTCCTCACCCAGCCGGGGCAGACGCAGTTGGCGCGCACTCCCTCGGGGCCGTGGTCGACGGCGATGCACTGGGTGAGCATGGCCAGGCCGGCCTTGGAGGCGCAGTAGGCGAGTGACTCGGGGCTCGCGCGCAGGCCGGCGGCGGAGGAGACGGTGACGATCGCGCCGCGGCGGGCCACGAGGTGCGGGATGGCCGCACGCGCCGCCAGGAAGGCGCCGGTGAGGTTGACGCGCAGCACGTCGTCCCAGGCGGCCGGGTCGAGATCGTGCAGCGAGCCCTCACCGCCGATCCCGGCGTTGCAGACGAGCGCGTCGAGACCGCCGAACCCCGCCACGGTTTCCGCCACCGCCCGGTCGGCGTCCTCGACGACCCCGGTGTCGGCGGCAACGGCGAGCCCACCGGTCTCCGCCGCCACGGCCTCGATCGGCCCCTTGCGGCGACCCGTCACGGTGACCGCGTAGCCGTCTGCGGCGAGCCGCCGCGCGATCGCGGCCCCGATGCCCGAGCCACCGCCCGTGACGAGGGCGACCTTGCGGCCGGCGCTCACGCGCGCAGGTCCTTCACCGTCTCGAGGTCGTCGACCGTGTAGGCGAAGCTGAAGCGGTAGCCCTTGCCGAGCCTGACCGGCGCGAGGGCGTCGTGCTCCTCGTGGGCGGCACCGAAGAAGTCGAGCGTGGCGCTGCCCTCCCAGACCTCCGAGAGGAGGCGGTCGCGGGACTTCGCCCGCACGAGCTCGTGCACGGCGGGGTCGTCGTGATGGCCGGCGGCGAGCTGCGGGAAGTGACGCACGTTGACGATCGGCGGGGCGTTGTGGAACGGCCCGCCCTGGGACGGCCGCTCGAGCGTCACGGTCGCCTGCGCGACGCGCCGCTCGTACGCCGCGCACGTGGCGCCGAAGCGCGCGCCCGCCTCCATGCCGGGGTCTGCCGGCCCGCCGAGGCCGAAGCTGCGCGTCACCCAGATCGAGCCAAGCTTCTTGGGGAAGCCCTGCACCCAGCCGCGGGTCAGCGCGAAGTCGCGGTCGACCCAGATGTAGGCGCACGTCGTCACCTCCTCCCCCTCGAGGAGCGCGTTGACGACGATGAAGAACTCCTTGTACTGGGAGCGCGACGGGTCGAGCAGCTCGTCACCGCCCTGCGAGCAGGACTGCCAGTCCGCCACCACGAGCGCGCAGCGGCCCGGATCGGGATGCGGCTCGAGCCCTTCGGGCAGGAACGCCACGGCCTTGTCCGGGTCGGCCCAGTAGTCGATCGCCAGGAAGGTGCCGACGTAGTGCCAGGGCGGGTACGGCACGAGCGAGGAGCGGCCCTCAGGGGTGCGTGGGATCGTGAAGCCCTTGAGGGAGCTCACCGCGGCCACCCGGCGGGCGGCGGCGGCAGCAGCCTGCCGCGGGTCTCCCAGCTCTCACGCTCGTGCTCGACCGCGACCGGGTCGAAGCGGAAGTACGAGCGCGGCGGCAGCGGCCCCCACGTGTTGGAGGAGTAGCGGTCGTCGGGGTAGGTGCGCGGCACGTGGCCGGCCTGCAGTTGCTCCATGTCGCAGTACAGCTCCACGAAGCACTCCTCCTCCACGATCCGCACGTAGCTGGCGATGTTGCCGGCGATGCCGTGCCGGGTCGGCCCCCATCCGAGCCAGCGGCCGTGCCGCGCCAGGTGATCGAGCATGTCGCGCATCTTCCCCATGTCGACCGTCTCGAAGGCGAGGTGGTGGAAGTGCGCGTACCCGAGGTCGACGAGCGCCATCACGTGGTGGTCCGAGTTGACGTGGAACCACACCCCCGCGTCGCCGAGCCAGTCCGAGAGGCCCATGCCGAGCACCTCGGTGTAGAAGCGGAAGCCCGCCTGGATGTCGCCGGTGAGGCAGTTGACGTGGCCGAGCTTGCGCGCCGCGCCCAGGTGCACGGTGGTGGAGGGGCGGGCGTGCTGGGGCCAGCGGCCGGTCTCGCCGGCCGGGGCCCGGTAGGGCATCACCTGCACGGGCCGGCCGTCGGGGTCGTCGACGAAGAGCGAGCCCTCGCGCTCCTCCCACTCCACGCCGTGCTCCCCGAAGTGGGCGCGCGCGTCGTCGAGCGAGCAGTCGCCCGCGAGCTCGAACGCGAAATGGTCGTGCCCGGGCGCCGCCCCGGCTGCCTCCTCGAGCTCGAGGCAGTACGGCTCGTCGTTGCAGGCGAGCAGCGCCCGCCCACGCTCGCGGGAGCGCTCGACGAGCGCGAACTGCAGCTGCCAGCGGGCGGAGGCCTCGTCCAGGTCGGCGACGCGCAGGCACACGTGGTCGAGGCGGTGCAGGCGGATCACGACGTGCGGCCCTCGGCCACCATCCGCTCCGCCTCGTCCTCGGGAATCGCGAGCGCGACGTGCAGCGTGTTGCCCGACACCTCGAGCTGCTCGCCGGGGCCGGAGAGGTCGACGTCCCACTCGACCACGGTGTTCGTGAGCCGCCCGAGGCCGCTGATCTCCACCTCGACGACGTCGCCCGGCTCCATCGGGCGGGAGTTGGCGGGCGTGCCGGTGAGAACCACGTCTCCCGGCTCGAGCGTGATCACGCGGCAGAGGTCGGCGAGCTGGTAGGCGACCGGGAAGAGCAGGTCGTCGGCGGTTGCCTCCTGCACGACCTTCCCGTTCAGGTACGTGCGCAGCGTGTACCGGGTGGGGTCGAACTCCGACGCCGCCACGAGCTCGGGCCCCAGTGGCAGGAAGCCGTCCTGCCCCTTGACCCGCAACATGGCGCCGCGGTCGGCATGGCGGAAGTCGTGCAGCCCCACGTCGTTGGCGCAGGTGTAACCGCCGACGTAGTCGAGCGCCTCGTCCATCGGCACGCCCTGCATCCGCTTGCCGACGATGACCGCCAGCTCGCCCTCGTAGTTGAGGAACCGCGCCCCGCGGGGCCGCCGCAGCAGCCCACGGTGCCCGTTCAGCGTGGTCGGCGGCTTCATGAAGTAGGAGGGTTGCGGCGGTGTCCGGGCGGCGTACTCCTCGACGCGCGAGCGGTACGTGAGGTGGACGGCGATGATCTTCGAGGGTGCCGCAGGAGCGAGGTAGGTCGCAGCCGCCTCCGCCACGCGCGCGCCGTCGGAGAGCACGATCTCCGCTCCGTCGAGGCGGCCCCAGCGCTCCGCGCCGTCCACTTCCACGCGCACGCAGCGTCCCTGCGGGCTAGAGATGGGACGCATATTCCTCGATCTCCCAGGGGGTGACGACGTCGACGTCGAGCTCGCCCACGGCCTCGGCGAACCGCTCCACCTCGAAGCGCTTCATCGCCACGAACGTGGAGACGAGCTGCGCGCCGAGCTTCTCGACGAGCACCGTGTCGGCTTCGAGCGCATCGAGCGCAGCGCCCAGGTCGGAGGGCAGCGTGGAGCCGGCGTGGGCGTCGTCCAGCCGGTACGAGTCGCCGACGACGGGATCCGGAGGCGTCAGCCCGCGCTCGATCCCGTCGAGCCCGGCGAGCAGCAGCGCCGCGGTGATGAGATGCGGGCAGGCGGCGCCGTCGGCCGTGCGGATCTCGACCCGGGCGCGGGCGCCGCGCTCGTTGGGGACGCGGCAGAACGCGGTGCGGTTGTCATGGCCCCAGTTGGCGTGGGTGGGCGCCAGGCTGTCCGGCAGGATCCGCTTGTACGAGTTGATCGTCGGGCCGAGCAGCGCCTGCAGGCCCTGCGCGTGCTCGATCACCCCGGCGATGAACTGCGCCGCCAGCGGGCTGAGGCCGTCCGGGCCGCCTTCGTCCGCGAACGCGTTGTGCCCGTCCTTCCCCGCCAGCGACAGGTGCAGGTGGAAGCCCGAGCCGCCCTGGTCGGCGAACGGCCGCCCCATGAAGGTGGCGATCATCCCCTCCCGCGCGGCGATCTCCTTGACGGCAGCCTTGAGCATGAAGGCGCGGTCGGCGGCGTCCAGGGCGCCGGAGTGCTTCACGTTGATCTCGTACTGGGAGTTCATGAACTCGTGGTTGGCGGCGAACGCCTGCAGGCCGAGGTCGTCGCACCAGAGCAGCATGCGCAACACGATCTCGCGGGGATCGGAGACCGCCCCCACGGTGTAGACGCGCGAGAGCTCGTCGACGTAACGGCGCAGGCCGTTCGTCGCGGAAGGGTCGCGCTCGGCGAGGAAGAACTCGAGCTCGGGCGCCACGATCGGCTCCAGGTCGTGGCCCGCATACGCGTCGATCACGCGCTGGAGCAGCGCCCGCGGGCACGAAGGCCAGTGGTCGGCCCCGTCCAGCGTCCACGCCTCGCCGAGGCACCACGCCACCTCCGGCTGCCACGGCACCGGCCGCAGCGTCTCCAGGTTGGGGCGGATGGCGAAGTCGACGTAGCCCTCCTCGCCGCCCACGACAGGCGTGTGGCGCAGGTCGGTACCCATCACGGCGGCGCAGAACGCGACGCCCTCGTCGCACATGCCGGCGAAGTGGCCGATCGGGATGTCCTTGCCGCGTGCGACGCCGTGCAGGTCGGTGTAGAGCAGCCGAACGGCGCGCACGCCCAGCCCACTCAGCGTCCTCGCGGCAGCTTCGGCCTCGTGGTGGTGACTCAACTCCGGGCCTCCTCGTCGATGGTCAGGCGCGCACCCGCACCGGCAGGCGCTTGATGCCGTTGAAGAAGTTCGAGCGCAGCCGCGTCGGGGTGCCGGCGAGCTCGACGCGGTCGAGATAGGGAATCATCTCCTCGAGCCAGATCTTCACCTCGAGCTTGGCGAGATGGGCGCCGAGGCAGAAGTGCGGGCCGCCGAGGCCGAAGGTGAGGTGCCGGTTCGGCTGGCGCCCGAGGTCGAGCCGGAACGGGTCGGCGAACTTCTCCTCGTCGTAGTTGCCTGACGCGTACCACATGGTCACCTTGTCGCCCGCCTTGATCCTGCGGCCGTGCACCGTCACGTCCCGCGCGGCAGTGCGGCGGAAATGATGCACCGGGTGGGCCCGGCGCAGGACCTCGTCTGCCGCCGTCCCGGCAAGCGACGGGTCGGCGGCGAGCCGGGCCCGTTCCTCCGGATGGGCGAGCAGGTCGAGCAGCGCCAGGCTGATCGTGTGCCGCGTCGTCTCGTTCCCTGCGGTCGTGAGCAGGATGAAGAAGAGGCCGAACTCGTGCTCCGAGAGGCGAGAGCCGTCGACCTCGGCCTCCACGAGCCGCGTCGTGATGTCGTCGCGGGGCTCGAGGCGACGCGCCTCACCCAGCTTGCACCCGTACTCGATCAGCTCCAGCGAGAAGGGGCTGGAGAACGGCAGCAGGCGCAGCTCCGGATCGTTCAGGGCCCGCTCCTCGACGAACTCCTCCCCCACGATCTCGGGGTCCGTGTTGCCGAGGATCTTGTCGCCGAGCTCGATGATCAGGCGCCGGTCCTCGACGGGGAGCCCCATGATCTCGGAGAACACCCACATCGGGATCTCGGAGGCGACGTCCTCGACCCAGTCGAACTGCTCGCGCTCGAAGGCCTGGGCGAGGATCCCGGCGGCCAGGGCTCGGATGCGCTCCTCGTAGGTGTTGACGACCCTGGGCGTGAAGCCCTTGTTGACGAGCGCCCGCAGGCGGGTGTGGGCGGGCGGGTCCGTGTCGATCATCGACTTCCGCGCCTCGACCTCCTCGGGTGTCAGGTCCTGCAGCGAGGTGCCGCCGAGCTCCGAGCTGTAGGTCTCCCAGTCCTTCGACATCTGCACGATGTCGTCGTAGCGGGTGAACACCCAGAAGCCCCGGCCGTCCCGCTCGGGCTGCCAGAAGAGCGGCGCCTCGTGCCGCAGCAGCGTCAGCCACTCGTACGGCACGCCCCGCTCCCAGGTGTCGAGGTCGGTGAGGTCGACGTCGTCGAGGACGAGGCCCTCGACCGACGGCCCGGAGGTGGTGGCCGCCCGGGCGACCGTCTCGGGAACGTGATCCTCGCGCTCGTGCACCGCCTCGGCGGCCGCCGGGGGCGGGCTCAGCCGCACCTGCAGCTCGCCCGCCTCGACGCGCGCCTCGTAGATCGGCAGAGGCTCGAGCGCCGGAGGGCACAGGACGTCGCCCGTGCGCAGGTCGAACTCGGAGGCGTGGCAGGGGCAGACGATCACCCCGCCCTCGAGCTCCCCGTCCGCGAGCGAGCACTCCTCGTGGGTGCAGGCGTCCTGGAACGCGACCCAGCCGTCAGCCGTGCGGCCGAGGCAGACGGAGGCGCCGCCGACCTCGACCCGGCGGAGGAAGCCCACCGGGGCCTCCTCCGCCGCGCCGACACCGTGCCAAGCGAGCTCGCTCATCGTCCTGAGCTTGCCTACAGCGGGGTGGTGTCGCCCGCCGACTCGAACGCGAGCGTCTCGTCGAGGGGCGGCAGGCCGTGGTGCTCGGCTGCGTGTGCGGCTGCGTTCTCGACGTTCTCCCGCCGCGTCGCCATCAGGATCGCGAACCACGCGACGGCGAGAGCGATCAGTGCGAGCGTCCAGTAGAGGGCCACCCAGTTGAAGTTGCTCCCGTCGTGTGGATCGGGATTGAGGGCGCCGTAGAAGCCCAGGATCGGCGTGGCCACGGCGACCGCGACGATCAGGTACTGCCACCACTGGTTGCCGCTCCTGCGCACGAGCCCGAAAGCGGCCACCGCCAGGATCAGGTAGACGAGCTCGATCGCGAACGACCCGATCGTGGCGGAGAGGATGAAGGTGGCGAACTGGTCGGTCGGGAAGAAGGGGACGAACTTGCCGTCCGGCCCGGTGAACCCGAAGGCCGTGCCGTAGTTCGTGATGGCGACGAGGATCACGAGCCCGATGCCGCCGACGGCCACCATCAGGTTGCCCACCCACGGCGTGTCGTAGCGGGACGTCTTCGCGAACACGCGTGGCAGCAGGCCGTCCCGGCCGAGCGCGAAGAAGCCGCGTCCGATCATCACGCAGATCGCGAGGGCGAGCGCCATCGCGTCGAGGATGACGACGAGCTCGAGGATGGTGGAGAACCACTCGCCCACGTACTTTGTCGCCATCTCGCTGACCGGGCCGGGCGAGAACGCCCAGGCGCCCTCGCTCACCGCCGCCTTGCCGTACCCGATCGAGAACGCATACGCCATCAGCACGAAGAAGCTCGCAGCCACGGCCACGGTGCCGATCAACGCCCGCGGGATGGAGTGGTGGGGATCCTCCGACTCCTCGCCGATCGAGGCCGCCGCCTCGAAGCCGACGAAGAGGAGGATGCCGAGCAGGATGCCGCCCAGCACGCCGCCGCCCGTGATCCCGAAGAGCGAGGTCTCGCCCGGGTTGAACATGGAGAGCGTGTTGCCGCTCTCGCCGCCCTTGCCGATGATCACGAAGGCGAGGATCAGCATCGGCACGAACGACGCGACGGCGAACGCGAGCATGGCGCGGATGGCGATGCGCACGCCGATGTAGTTGAGGACGAGCACGATTGCGAGCGCGATCATCCCCCAGACCCACCAGGCGGGGCCACTGTCGGAGATGTGGGCCGTCCAGAAGCCGTCGATCAGGATGCCGAGGCCGAGGTAGATGCCGCCGCCGCCGAGGAAGAGCGCGCCGACGAAGAAGAAGCCCGCCGTCAGGACGCCGACCCACGCGTGCGCCCCGTGCGTGAGGTACTCGTAGACGGCGCCCGCGCCGGCGTACCTGCGGGCGTAGAGGGAGATCGTGTAGGCGATCGCGAGCACGCCGAGACCCGCCAGCAGCACCGCGAGCGCACCGTTCCAGCCGGCACCGATGTCGGGCCGGGAGACGCCGCCGAGGATCAGCGCGACCGAGAACATCGGGCCGATCGCGAGCGCCTG
>DAIOGR010000017.1:0-15841 GCA_036745155.1 Gaiella sp. | reverse complement strand
CGTCGTGCGACGGCTGCCAGCTCTCCCTGCTCGACTGCGAGGACGAGCTGCTCGCGATCGCGGGTGCGCTCGAGATCGCCTACTTCCCCGAGGCGACGAGCGCCGAGGTGGAGGGCCCGTACGACATCTCGCTCGTGGAGGGCTCCGTCACGACCCCGCACGACGCGGAGCGGATCCACGAGATCCGGGAGCAGTCCGGCCTGCTGGTCACGATCGGCGCGTGCGCGACGTCGGGAGGCATCCAGGCGCTGCGCAACTTCGCCGACGTGAAGGAGTGGATCCCGGTCGTGTACGCGAGCCCGGAGTTCATCAGCACGCTCGCGACCTCGACGCCGATCGCCGACCACGTCAAGGTCGACCTCGAGCTCCGCGGCTGCCCCATCTCGAAAGCGCAGCTCGTCGAGACGGTGCTGGCGCTGCTGAACGGCCGCCGGCCCAATCTCGCCTCCACCAGCGTGTGCTTCGAGTGCAAGGCCCGCGGCACGACCTGCGTCATGGTGGCGCACGGGACGCCGTGCCTGGGGCCGGTCACCCAGGGCGGCTGCAATGCGATCTGCCCCGCCTACAACCGCGGCTGCTACGGCTGCTTCGGGCCGATGGAGAGCCCGAACATGCCGGCGCTCGCGGCGCAGTGGCAGGCACTCGGCGTCGACGACGCCGGCATCGTGCGCGCCCTGAGGACGTTCAATGCCAACGCCGAGGAGTTCCGGGAGGCGAGCCTGAAGCATGAGTGACGAGCCCCGTACGAGGGAGATCCGCACCGACTACCTCGCGCGTGTCGAGGGCGAGGGCGCCATGCTCGTGCGCCTCCGCGGCGACGAGGTGGAGGAGGTGCAGTTCAAGATCTTCGAGCCGCCCCGCTTCTTCGAGGCGCTGCTGCGCGGCCGCCAGTTCACCGAGGCGCCGGACATCACGGCACGGATCTGCGGGATCTGCCCGATCGCCTACATCGCGAGCTCCTGCAACGCGATGGAGGCGGTCTGCGGGATCGAGCTGCCCGAGCAGGTGCGGCTGCTGCGCCGTCTCATCTACTGCGGGGAGTGGATCGAGAGCCACGTCCTGCACACGGCGATGCTGCACGCCCCCGACTTCCTCGGGTACGACGGCGCCGTCGAGATGGCGCGCGACCGGCGCGACATCGTGGAGACCGCGCTGCGGCTGAAGAAGGCCGGCAACGAGCTCATGCGCGTCGTCGGCGGACGTGAGGTGCACCCTGTCAACCTGCGCGTCGGCGGCATGTACCGGGCGCCGTCCCGGGCCGAGCTGCAGGCGCTCGTGCCGGAGCTCGAGTGGGCACGTGAGGCGTCGCTCGCGTTCACGCGCTGGGTGGCGGGCTTCGACTTCCCCGACTTCGAGCAGGACTACGCGTTCGTGGCATTGCGCGAGCCGGGCGAGTATGCGATCGAGCGTGGCCGGATCGTCACGAGCACGGGGCTCGACATCGCCGTCTCCGAGTACGAGCAGCACTTCAGCGAGACCCACGTGGCGCGCTCGAACGCCCTGCACTCGACGCTCGCAGGTGTCGGCAACTACCTCGTCGGCCCGCTCGCCCGCTACGCGCTCAACTACGCGGAGCTGTCGCCGCTCGCCCGCGAGATCGCCGCCGAGGTGGGGCTCGGCGAGGTGTGCCGCAACCCGTTCCGCAGCATCGTCGTCCGTGCCGTCGAGACCGTGTACGCGGCCGACGAGGCGCTCCGGATCATCGCGCAGTACGAGCCGCCCGATCCCCCCGGCGTCGAGGCGATCCCGCGCGCGGGCACGGGGCACGGCTGCACCGAGGCTCCCCGCGGGATCTGCTGGCACCGCTACGAGATCGACGATGCCGGCGCCATCCTCGACGCGAAGATCGTGCCGCCCACCTCGCAGAACCAGAAGACGATCGAGGAGGACCTGGTCGGCGTCGTCAAGCAGTCGCTGCACCTGCCGGACGAGGAGCTCGCGCACCGGTGCGAGCAGACGATCCGCAACTACGACCCGTGCATCAGCTGCGCGACGCATTTCCTCAGGCTCGAGATCGAGCGCACGTGAATGCAGCCGCCTGTCTCGGCAGCCGCTACCGCGGCGACGACGCCGTGGGCCCGCTCGTCGCCGACCGGCTCCGCGCAGCAGGTGCCGCCGTGCTCGAGTGCGACGACGAGCCGACCAGGCTGCTCGACGCCTGGGCGGGCCTCGACCTGGTCGTGATCGTCGACGCTGTGTCGTCGGGCGTCGCAGCCGGCACGGTGCACCGGGTCGAGGCGGGGGAAGGCCCGCTTCCCCGCGACCTCCGGCTTGCCTCGACCCACGCCTTCTCCGTCCCCGACGCGCTCGAGCTCGGGCGCGCACTCGGGCGGGCGCCGCGGCGGGTCGTCGTGATCGGCGTGGAAGGGAAGGCGTTTGGCATGGGCGACCCGGTCACGCCGGCGGTGGTGGCGGCGCTCGACGGTGTCGTCGAGGCAGTGCTCGCGGAGCTGGGAGAGGGGTAGACCGATGCACGAGAAGGCGCTGATGGACGACGTGATGGCGAAGATCCTCGAGGTCGCCGACGCGGAGGGCGGCCTCAGGGTGAAGCGGATCCGCGTGCAGCTCGGCGCACTGTCGCACTTCACGCCCGGGCACTTCCGCGAGCATTTCGACGACGCGGCGCGCGGGACGCTCGCCGAGGGAGCGGAGATCGAGGCCGAGCTCGGCACGGACATCACGGCCCCGCAGGCGAGCGGAGTCGTGCTCGAGAGCGTCGAGGTCGAGGTGGCGTAGGGGCGAAGGCGTGCCTCGCCCCTCGGGTCAACTAGCTAGCTCTTCGGGTGGCGCAGGTGCGGGCGCACGTGGCGAGCCCGCTCGACGATCAGGTCGGCGCGCGGGGCGGGCTTGTGGCCGAGCTGCAGGAAGAGCTTCTGCACGCGGGCGTGCTCGGTGCGGCACTGCTGCTGGTGGCGCATCCGCTCCCAGCGGCGGCGCGCATCGTCACGCACCGCGTGGAACCGGGCGAGCATCCGCTCGCGCCGTGTTCGCGGCTTCCGGTGCAGGATCGAGGCACGACGTTTCACGGAACACCTCCTGGTGGTGTCGGAATCCGCTCCAGTGTGACCCACGAGCGGGTCGCCCGAATCGGCGGCTCCACTGAACTCGGTTGCCGTCTTCTACCGAGTCGCCGCGACCGTGCAGCCCTCGAGGTGGTCGTCCACGAGGCCGGCCGACTGCATGAAGGCGTACACGGTCGTCGGCCCGACGAAGCGGAAGCCGCGGCGCTTCAGCTCCTGCGAGAGCGCCGTCGACTCGGGCGTCAGGGCCGGTACCTCGGCGAACGAGCCGGGACGGCGCTTTCGCGGCGGCGGAGCGAACGACCAGACGAGCTCGGAGAGCCCACCGGGCAGCTCGAGCGCCGCCTGCGCGTTCCCGATCGCCGCCTCGATCTTGCCGCGGTGCCTGACGATGCCGGTGTCGCCGAGCAGGCGCTCCACGTCCGGCTCCGCGAACGCGGCCACGCGCTCGGGCGAGAACCCGGCGAAGGCGCGGCGGAACGCCTCGCGCTTGCGCAGGATCGTGATCCAGGCGAGCCCGGCCTGGAAGCCCTCGAGCGTCAGCAGCTCGAAGACGGCGTCGTCTCCCCGCAGCGGGCGGCCCCACTCGTGATCGTGGTAGCTCGTGTAGAGCGCGTCGTCGCCGCACCACGAGCAGCGGGCGAGCCCGTCGGCGCCGGTCAGCAGGTCGCCCATCACGGGGATTCTGCCGGGGGTATAGGTTCGCCGCATGCCGTTCGAGCTGACCGCCGCGAACGCAGCCGCGTACCTCGCCTACCGGGGGCTCGTGCCGCTCGACCCTGCAATCCTCGCCGAGGAGCTCCCCGGCGGGGTGTCGGCGGCCGTGGTCGCCGTCCGCCACCCGCCCTCCGGTCTCGCCGTCGTCGTCAAGCAGGCGCTGCCGCAGCTGCGCGTCGCGGACGAATGGCTTGCGACCCAGCGGCGCACCGAGACCGAGGTTGCGGCCATGCGTCTCTGCGGTGAGCTCACGCCGGGATCCGTGCCGCGCGTGCTCGACGCCGACCCCGGGCACCACGTGATGGTGATGGAGCTTCTGCCCGCCGACACCCGCAACTGGCAGGCCGAGATCGCCGAGGGGCGGGCTCACGCCGACGCCGGGCGCTGGGCGGGGAGCACGCTCGGCAGGTGGCACGCGGCCACCGCCGGCAGCGCCGACGTCGCCTCGGCGTTCGACGACTTCGAGGCGTTCGAGCAGCTGCGCCTCCGTCCGTTCCTCGAGACGGCGATGGAGCGGCGCCCCGAGCTGGCAGCGGAGATCGCCCCCCGTCTCGCCGAGCTGCGCGCCGAGCGCCGCTGCCTCGTGCACGGCGACTACGCGAAGAAGAACATGCTCGTCGGCCCCTCCGGGCGCTTCGTGCTCGACTTCGAGGTGGCGCACTACGGAAACCCCGTCTTCGACCTCGGCTTCTTCCTCTCCTTCGTGGTGCTCAGCGCCGTGCGCTGGGGAGCGCTGACAGAGGAGCTGCGGCAGCTCGGCGACGGGTTCCTCTCCGCCTACCAGGCGGCGGCGGGCGCGGGGTTCGCGGGCGACCCTGCTGCCGTCACGGCGCACACGGCGTGCCTGATCCTCGCGCGGACGGACGGCAAGTCGCCCGCCCAGTTCTTCGACCCACCGTCGCGTGAGCGCGCGCGCGAGGTCGGGATCGAGCTGCTGCGGCGGCCGGAGCGGGGGCTCTGGTCGTGGACGTGATCGAGCGCGTGCTCGGCTGGGAGGCGCTCGACTCCCGCGGGACGCCGACCGTCGGGTGCATCGTGCGGCTCGAGGGAGGCGCGGAAGGGGAGGCGATCGTCCCGTCCGGCGCGTCGACGGGCACGTACGAGGCGCACGAGCGGCGGGACGGGGAAGCGCGCTACGGCGGCAAGGGGGTGCGTGGCGCTGTCACCGCCGTGCGCGACGAGATCGGCGCCGACCTGGTCGGCCGCGATCCCTCCGACCAGGCGGGGATCGACGCCGCGCTGCGGGCGCTCGACGGCACGCCCGACCTGCACCGGCTGGGTGCGAACGCCGTTCTCGCGGCGTCGGTCGCCTGTGCACTCGCGGCGGCCCGCTCCCAGGGCGTGCCGCTATGGCAGCTGCTGGCACCGGACGAGGCGCCGCTGCTGCCGCTGCCGATGGTGAACGTGATCTCCGGCGGCGCCCACGCAGGTCGCATGATCGACGTGCAGGACTTCCTGGTGGTGCCGGTCGGCGCTGCGACCTTCGGCGAGGCGGTCGAGTGGGCCGGGCGCGTGCGGGCCGCCACGGCGGAGGAGTTGCGCCGGCACGGGCACGAGGTGTCGCTCGTCGCCGACGAGGGCGGCCTCGCTGCCCCGCTCGCCTCGAACCGCACGGCACTCGACGTGCTCGTCGCGGGGATCGAGCGCAGCGGCCTCGAGCCCGGCTCCGAGGCGGCGATCGCGGTCGACGTCGCCGCCACCCAGCTCGTCGCCCGGGACGGCTATGCGTTCGCAAGCGAGGGGCGGTCGCTGCGGGCCGCCGAGCTCGTGGAGGAAATGGCGGCCTGGGCCGCCGAGTACCCGATCGTCTCGATCGAGGACGCACTCGGCGAGGACGACGGCGAGGGCTGGGGGCTCGTCACCGGCCGGCTTGCCGATCGCATCCAACTGCTCGGCGACGACCTCTTCGCCACCTCGCCCGAGCGTCTGCGCGCCGGCATCCGGGCCGGGGTCGCGAACGCGGTGCTCGTGAAGCCGAACCAGGTCGGGACGCTGACGGATGCGCGCCACGTGGTCGAGATCGCCAGGGAGGCCGGGTACGCGACGGTGCTCTCGGCCCGCTCGGGCGAGACGGAGGACGTCTGGCTCGCGGATCTCGCCGTCGGCTGGCGCACCGGCCAGATCAAGGTCGGCTCGACGATGCGCTCCGAGCGCACCGCCAAGTGGAACCGGCTGCTGCGGATCGAGGCGGAGCGGCCCGACGCGGTCTTCGCCGGGCGCGCTGCGCTCGCGCCGCTCGCGTAGGGCGGGCGAGCGCCCTCCCCATTGCTAGAGCCTGGTGATCGTGTCGCCGCGAGCCACGGTGCCCGGCTGCACGACCCGTGCGTTGACGCCGCGCAGGCGCAGGGGCCGGCCGGCGGCGCCGTTGACGAAGCGGAGCGCGTCGCTGCCGAAGCGGGCGCTGAACTTCGCGCAGCCGGTGTGGGGCTCGGCTGTGATCTCGAGCACGGCCGAGCCCACGGCCAGTCGCGTACCAGCCGGAAGGTTGTCGACGCCGAGGTGGAAGTCGACGTAGAGCTGGTCGCCGGCCAGCGGCCAGCGCTCGCGGCCGCCGGCGATCAGCTCGATCGCGCGCGCATTCATCAGCGTCACCTGCGCCTCCGGGTTGGCCGAGCCGTCCGGCATCCTGCGGCTGCCGCGTCGGCGCCACATGTCGCCGACGAGCCCCTCCTCGAGATCGAGCGCACCCTCGTCGAGCTCCTCGCGCTCGTCCTCGGCCGGCCTTCGCACGATCAGCTCGACCGTGCCCCGGTCGGTCGGCGACCGGCGGATCTCGTCGAGGCCGGCCTCCAGCTCGTCTGCGCTGCGGTGCTCCACCGGCTGCAAGCCTACGCGTCCGGGTCCGTTCGCGGTGTTAGAGCGCCCGCATGCGGTTGTTGCGTGCGTCGTGTGTCAGCTCGGCCAGGCCGAGTGCCTCGAGCAGCGGGGGGAGGTAGACGCCGAAGCGGCCGCGCAGTCCCTTCTTCAGCCCGTACCAGCCGCCGACCGGGTTGTCGGAGGAGCGTCCCCACGCCTCGACGGAGCCCTCCGCGGCGGGCTTCTGCTCGTCGGCGCCGCCGAGGGGGAGCCAGTCGCCGTGCTCCTTCAGCATCGCGTGCAGGTCGTCGATCGCGCTCAGGTGGTAGCGGAGCTGCGTCGAGCCGACCTGGCACACGAGCGCGGGCGGGTCGGCCGCCTCGTCGCGGTACATCGTGTACTCGGAGCTCCCCGGCGGTGTCCGGAGCTGCCAGGGGTCGTCCTTCGTCCCGCTGCCGGTCGCCTGACTCGTCATCGTCTCCTCCTCGTTCGGTTTCGGGCTCCCGTGTGCAAGGCGAGGCGCGCCTTCCCCCGCATCGCGGCGCGGCCTCTATTCAGTAGTCCGAGCGCTCGATCAGCTCGATCCGGTAGTTGTCCGGGTCGCGCACGAAGCACAGCAGCGAGCCGCCCTCGCGCACCGAGTACGGCGGCCGCTCCGGCTCGATGCCCTGCTCTGCAAGCTGGGCCAGGGTCTCGGCCATGTTCTCGACCGTGAGCGCGATGTGCCCGTAGGCGGTGCCGAGCTCGTACGCGTCGACGCCGAAGTTGTAGGTCAGCTCGAGCTCCGGCTGCGGCTTGCCGGGCACGCCCAGGAAGTAGTTCATCGCCTCGTCGCGGATCGGCAGCTCGCGCCGCTTCTCCAGCCCGAGCGCCTCGTAGAACGCGATCGACTTCTCGGGGTTCGTGATGCGGTAACAGGTGTGAATGAGCTCCATGCGGGCATTCTAACCCGGTCGGCTCGCGCCGAAACGGCGTCTCAGGCAGAGTGCGCGCATGACCCGGGAGCCCGACACGAACGTCGTCGGCGGCACGCTGCTCCCCTGCTCGGGGGACCCCGTGACGGGTTTCTTCCGGGACGGCTGCTGCGCCACCGGGCCGGAGGACGTGGGCAGCCACACCGTGTGTGCCGTGATGACGGACGCGTTCCTCACGTTCAGCCGCCAGGCCGGCAACGACCTCTCGACGCCCCGGCCCGAGTGGGGCTTCCCCGGCCTCGCGCCGGGGGACCGCTGGTGCGTCTGTGCCTCCCGCTGGCTCGAGGCCTACCGCGCCGGCTATGCGCCCCCTGTCGTGCTGGGCGCCACGCACGCACGGGCGCTCGACATCGTGCCGATCGAGACGCTGACCGCGCACGCCGCCGATTGACCTGATGCTTGACACTCGGCTGCCCCTCCCGGCTGTGGGGAGAACCTTCGCCGCCCGCCGTCGCGTCCGCCTCGACGACACAGACCGCCACGGCAGGCTGCGGCTCGACGCCGTCGCGCGCTTTCTCCAGGACACGGCCATCGACGACGTGCAGGAGACGGGGTGGGGGGCGCCGGAGCACCTCTGGTTCGTGCGTCGCATCCAGCTCGACGTTCTCGCGCCCCTCCTCGAGGATCGCGAGCTCGACCTTGTGACCTGGTGCAGCGGGCTGGCGGCGATCGCCGCCGGTAGGCGCTGGTCGGTCAGCGGAGACCGGGGCGGGCGGATCGAGGTCGACAGCGTCTGGATCCATCTCGGCCCCGACCAGCGGCCGGCGCGGATCGAGGACTTCGGCGTCTACGCCGCGGCCACCGGCGGGCGCTCCGTCTCGACGAAGCTCGTCCTCCCGGACCCGCCGGCGGGCGAGCAGCGCTCGCCGTGGCCTCTGCGGGTGACCGATATCGACGTCCACGGCCACTTGAACAACGCCGTCTACTGGCAGGCGGTCGAGCACCACCTCGCGGAAGGCGCCCCCGACCTGCGCTTGCCCCACCGGGCGCTGCTCGACTACCGCGAGCCGGTCGACCTGGCCGACCGGGTCGACGTCGTCGACGCCCGGGACGGTGGTGGTCGCTCCCTCGCCTTCCTCGCGGGCGACCGCGTCAAGGCCGTCGCCCGCGTCGAGCAGGCTCCCCGGCCGCCCCGCGCACGAGGCGAGACGGCCGGAGAGCGAGTGGAGCGCTAGAGCCCCTTAGCCGGTCAGGCGGCTGCTCCGGCTGCCGGGGCCATGAAGCCCGGGCCGCCGTGGCCGCCCGGCCCGCCGGCGGGCCGCACGCCGTTCACCATGTCGGTGACACGCTGCTCGAGGCTCGCGAGGATCTCCTTCTGCTGCGCCTCGGTCAGCCGGCCGGCCGTCACGGCTGCCGCGAGCTCCTTCTTCTCCGCGGCGACGATCGCGGCGACGAGGCCGTCCACGCTCTTCCCGTCGGTCGCCTTCGCCACGTCCGCGAGCGACTTGCCGGACTCGAGCGAGGTGCGCAGCTCGGCCTCGGTCTTGCCCAGGTACGTTGCCGCCGCCGCCAGACCGGCACCCCGGTGGTGGCCGAAGCCGCCGCCGCGAGGGCCGCCCAGCGGCCCGAAGACGGCGAAGGCACTGGAGTTGATCCGCGCCTTCAGCGAGGTCGCCTGTGCCTCCGTGATCGTGCCGGCCTGCAGCTGCGCGTCGACGCGGGCGATCAGCGCCTTCTTCAGAGCCGCGCTGAGCTCCGTCGAGCTGACCCCGAGATCCTTGGCGGCCGTCTCGACGATCGCCTTGCTCTCATCGGCCGGGGTGCCCGATCCTGTCGCCGCGATCGCGGCGCTGCCCCCGGCGACGGTCAGCACTGCGGCGCCGAGTGCGGTGAGCTTGCTCTTCCTCGTGATTCCCATGTGGTGCTCCTTTCGAGCGGTGTGGGGTGACACCCGCAGTTGACCGCCGCAAGATGAGAGCACCGTGATAGCTCCCTAAGAGTTTGCGAAGAGCCCCGTTAGGATCGCGTGCGTGCAGGTCGCCCCCTTCCGGATCGAGCAGTACTACGCGCGGCACGAGTTCACGGCCGCGTACATGCTCTCGTCGAGCGACGCGGAATCGGTTGCGGTCGCCGACCTGCTGGCGCTGGAGCCAGAGGCCGGCGAGCGTCTGGGCGCACTCCGCCTCGGCTACACCGAGTCACCCGGCAGCCCCGGCCTCCGTGAGGCGATCTCTGCGATCTACCGCACCACGGTGCCCGACGACGTTCTCGTCGTCGCGGCGGCCGAAGAGGGCATCTTCGCCGCGTACCACGCGCTGCTCCGCCCCGGCGACCACGTCGTCGTGGAGACGCCCTGCTACGAGTCCGCTCTCGAGCTGGCGCGCTCGGCCGGCGCCGAGGTGAGCGAATGGCGACGCTCGTACGGCGACGGCTGGGCGCACGACCTGGAGGCGCTCGAGCGAGCGCTGCAGCCCGGCACGCGGCTCGTCTACGTCAACACCCCGCACAACCCGACGGGCACGCTGATGCCGCGGGCCGTCCTCGACCGGGTCGTCGAGCTCGCCGCCGAGCGGGGTGCGTGGCTTTTCTGCGACGAGGTCTACCGCGAGCTCGAGCACGACCCCGGCGACCGTCTGCCCGCGGCCGTCGACCTGTACGAGCGTGCCGTCTCGCTCGGCTCGATGTCGAAGACCTACGGGCTCCCCGGCCTTCGGCTGGGCTGGCTCGCCTCGCGCGACCGCGAGGCGCTCGCCAGGGTGCTCGACTTCAAGCACTACACGACCATCTGCTCCAGCGCTCCGAGTGAGCTCCTCAGCGAGATCGCGCTGCGCCACCGCGAGTCGCTCGCCGACCGCAATCGCGCCATCGTCCGCCAGAATCTCCCGCAGCTCGACGCGTTCGTCGAACGCCGCGCCGACCTGTTCTCGTGGGTGCGGCCGACGGCGAGCCCGATCGGCTTCCCTCGCGTCACGGGTGTCGGCGACGTCGAGGCCTTCTGCGAACGGCTCGTCGCCGAGACCGGCGTGCTGCTCCTTCCCGGCGCCGTCTACGACGAGCCTGAACATGTGCGGTTCGGCTTTGGGCGCTCGAACATGCCGGAGGCGCTGGCACGGCTCGAGGCCTGGCTCGCCGCCGGCTTCAGCCCGCGTTGACGACGGGCGGGGTCACGTTCTCGGCGCCACTCGCCGATAAAGATGGTCTACGGCACGCACGCCGAACCTGGGAAGGAGAGACCCCGTGGGCGATGCGCAGAGACTGACGAGCTGGATCGACTGGTACCGCTTCGCGCGGCACACGCTCGAGCTCGGCCACGCCGAGGCGGCGGCGTACGCGACGTCGCGCTTCGTCGAGGAGCAGAACCGGGCCGGCCTGCGTGACCGCAAGGGCTCCTCCCTCGCGGCCGGCTGACCGAGAGCGCCGACGGTCACCTGCCGGCGCCTACGGGGCCAGGTCCTCCTCGACCAGCCCGAAGAGCACGCCGTCGACCCACCTGCCGTCGCGCCAGTACGCCATGCGCCGCACGCCCTCGCGCACGAAGCCGCTGCGCTCGGCATGCGCGAGGGCGCGCTCGTTGAAGGCGTAGACCTCCAGCTGCAGGCGGTGGAAGCCCAGCTCACGGATCAGGTGGCGCTGCACGAGGCGCGCCGCCTCGTCTGCGACGCCCCTGCCCCGGTAGGAGGGATGGAGAGCCAGGCCGCCGAGCGCGGCTATGCGGGAGCGCTGGTTGACGCGCTCGAACTCGATTGTGCCCGCGCGCCCACCGTCCACCTCGAGCACGAACACGCCGAACGCCTGCGGATCGTCGTTCGAGCGCTCGACGAGCGCCGCCACCGCGTCGCGGTCGGCCGCGCGCACCGCCGCGAGGAACGGAGCCACCTGCTCGTGCGTCACGAGCTCCACCAGGAAGTCGACGTCGTCCGGACCGGCGCGGCGGATCGAGACGTTCACGGCGACGGCGCACCGACGGCCTGCCGGCGCAGCCGCAGCGAGCCCGATCCGAGAGCGACGCCGAGCAGGATCAGGGCCAGCCCGGCGAGCGCCGCCAGGGTGACCGACTCGTCGAGGATCAGCGCGCCGTAGACCAGCGCGAAGCCGGGCATCAGGTACGTGACGAGGCTGAGCCGGCGTGCCCCGTAGAGCTGGATCACCCGGAACAGGATCAGCTGCGCGAGCGCGGTGCCGACGAGCGAGAGCGCCAGGAGCGACGCGATCGCACCGGTCGTCGGCAGCTCCGTCGGAGGCTCGGCCACCGCCGGCGGCACCAGCATCAACCCGCCCATCAGCATCGACCCGGTGGCCAGCACCGGCCCGGACGTGCCCTTGATGCGCAGCTGCCCGTAGATGCCGGCCGACGCGTAGAAGACGGAGGCGAGCACGACCGCGAGCGTGCCTGCGACCGCCCACGCGTCGCCGGCAGGTGCCACGCCGGCGACCACGCCGACCCCGACGAGGCCCAGGAACACGCCGGCGATGCGTGTCGGGCCGATCCGCTCGTGCGGCAGGAACCGCAGGCCGATCAGCAGCGAGCAGATCGGCACCGTTGCCTGCGCGATCGCGGCGACGCCGGAGTCGATGTGCTTCTCGCCCCAGGCGACGAGCCAGAACGGGAGCGCGGCGTTGAGGGCGCCCAGCACGACCGCCTGACGCCACGCGTCGCGCAACTGCCCGAGTGCCGCCCCGAGGCCGAGCGTGACCGCCAGGTAGCCGAGCAGCACTGCCGCGGCGAGCAGAGCGCGGGCCGCCATCAGAGCGCCGGGCGAGAGGCCGCCGTCCACGCCGACCTTGATGAACAGGTACGACGCCCCCCAGGCACCCGCGAGGACGAGGATCAGGGGCCAGTAGCGGCGGCTCACGCGTTGAGGCTACCCGCGGCCCGCATCAGGCCCTCCGACCGGCGAGGCCGGTCGCGAGCGCGGTGCCCCCGAGCACGAGCGCGAGCCCGGCGAGCGCCGTCGCCGTGACGGCCTCGTCGAGGAACACGGCCCCGTAGACGAGCGCGAAGGCGGGCACGAGGTACGTGACGAGGATCGCCCGCGAGGCGCCCGCACTCGCGATCAGCGCGAAGTAGAGGAGGTAGGCGAGGCCGGAGCCGAGCGCACCCAGCGCCACCACGGCGAGGACGACCTTCGCGCCGGGCAGCGACGAGGGCAGCTGCGTGAGACCGAAGGGAGACATCAGCACCGCCGCGCACGCGAGCTGGCCGATCGAGACCTGCAGAGCCGGCAGGTCGCGGATGGTGCGACCGGCGTAGAGCACGGAGCCCGCGTAGCAGAGCGCGACGCCGAGCACGGCCAGGGCGGCCGTCAGCTCGCCGCCGCGCTGGAAGCCGACGAGCAAGGCGACGCCGACGAAGCCGACGGCGACGCCGGCGAGCCGGGGCCCGGTGACGCGCTGCGTCACGTCGATCCGCGAGGCGAGCAGGACGGTGAAGATCGGCGCCGCTGCCTGGATCACCGCGGTGAGACCCGAGTCGAGCCGGGTCTCCGCGAAGCCGAGCAGCCAGAACGGCACGGCGTTGTTGAGAGCGCCCAGGACGAGGAGCGGCCTCAGCCGCCCCCGCAGCGGGGCGAGCCCCCCGCGGCCCGCGAGCAGCGGCAGCAGCACGCAGACTCCGACGACGAGCCGTCCGAGCACGACGACGGACGGCTCCAGCACGTCGACGCCGAGCTTGATGAAGAGGAAGGACGATCCCCAGATCGCCGAGAGCAGCAGCAGGAGCAGGGTGTCACGGCGTGTCACAGGTGTCGACGAGGCTAAACGTCGAAGGCGGCCATCGTGTGAGGTACGGCCACGGTGACTCTTCGGACGGGTGATGATCGTCCCGTGCCCGAGCACACACATCGAACCGCACACGCGCTCGAGCCTGAGCGTGTCGCGCTCTCGCTCGGGACGGATCCGTCACTGGGCCTCACCTCGGGTGAGGCGGCCGCCCGCCTCGAACGCGACGGGCCCAACGAGCTCGAGCGCGCCCGAGGCCCCGCGTACGGGCGTATTGCCGCGCGCCAGGTGCTCGAGCCGCTCGTCGGGCTGCTCGTCGTCGCGACCGTCGTGTCGGCGGCGATCGGGGAGACCGCGGAGGCGACGGCGATCGGCCTCATCGTCGTCCTCAACGCCGCCTTCGGCTTCACCCAGGAGGTGGGGGCGGAGCGCGCCGTCATCGCGCTGCGCGCCTCCCTCGAGACCGTTGCCGCGGCTCTCCGCGACGGTCACGAGCACCTCGTGCCCGCCCGCGAGCTCGTGGTGGGGGACATCGTCCGGATCCGCGAGGGCGACCGCGTTCCAGCGGATGCCCGCGTCGTGCACACCCATGGCCTCGAGGTCGACGAGTCGCTCCTCACGGGGGAGTCGGCCACGGTGACGAAAGGTGCGGCCGCGGTGGCCGCCTCTGCGCCCCTCGCGGAGCGCGGCTCCATGGTCTACGCGGGCACGGGCGTCACGCGCGGCACGGCGACGGCCCTCGTCGTGGCGACGGGTGCGAGGACGGAGCAGGGCGCCATCGCCGAGCTCGCCGACGAGGCGGAGCCCCCGCCGACACCTCTGCAGGCGCGGCTCGGCAGGCTTGCGCGCTGGATGGTCGTGCTCGGCATCGCCGTGATGGTCGTGCTCGGCGCCGCCATGCTGGCTCGCGGTGAGCCGCTGCGCGACGCGTTCCTCGTCGGCGTCTCCGTCGCGGTCGCCGCCGTGCCGGAGGGTCTCGCGGCCACCGTCACGATCGCGCTCGCGCTCGGCTCACGCGAGATGGCGCGCCGCGGCGCCATCGTGCGGACGCTCTCGGCGATCGAGACGATCGGCGAGGCGACCGTCATCTGCACGGACAAGACCGGGACGCTGACCGAGAACCGGCTGCGGCTCGACCGCCACGAGGCGTCAGCCGGATCCGTGGAGGACGAGCTGCTCTGGGCAGCTGCCGCCGCGTCGGCGGCGGCGATCGACCCTGTCGACCGCGCCCTGCTCGACGCGGCGTCGGCCCGAGGGGTGGCAGGCAGCGTCGAGACGCTCCACGCGCTTCCCTTCGAGGCCTCGCGACAGCGGGCCACGGTCGTCGTCGCTCACGGCGGCTCCGCCGTGTCCGTCGTCAAGGGCGCACCGGAGGTCGTGCTCGCACGATCCGTGGCCGCTCCCGCCGAGCTCGAGCGGCTGCAGCAGGTCGCCGAGCGCTGGGCCGCGTCCGGGGTGCGGGTGCTCGCCGTCGCGTCGCGGGAGGTCGAGCGGCACGAACGGGACGAGGACGTGCTCGAAACGGGCCTGCGTCCTCTCGGTCTCGTCGGGCTCACTGATCCCTTGCGGCCCACGGCCGGCGCCTCGATTCGCGCTGCGCGCGAGCTCGGGCTCGAGGTGAGGATGCTCACGGGAGACCACGCGCTCACCGCTGCCGCCGTCGCCGGGCAGCTCGAGCTGGAGCCGCAGGCCGTGCACGCGCGGTTCACCCCTGCCGACAAGCTCGAGCTCGTCGTCAGCCTGCAGCGGGCGGGGGAGATCGTGGCCGTGACGGGCGACGGGGTCAACGACGCACCGGCGCTGCGGCAGGCCGACGTCGGCATCGCAATGGGCGGTCGCGGGACGGAGGCCGCTCGCGAGGCGTCGTCGCTCGTGATCACCGACGACGACTTCGGGACGATCGTCGCGGCGGTGGAGGAGGGCAGGCGCATCGCCGGCAACCTGCGGTCGTTCCTCGCCTTCCTGCTGTCGGCCAACCTGGGCGAGGTGGCGCTCTTCGCCGTCGCGATCGGGGCCGGCCTGGGGCCGCCCATGACCGTCGTGCAGGTGCTCGCCGTCAACCTGCTCACCGACGGCCCGCCGGCGATCGCGCTTGCCCGCGACCCGGCCGGCTCGCACGCCCGCCTCGAGCGCGGACGCCTGTTCGGCCGCGGCTATGCCGCGGCCCTCGTCGTGATGGGCCTGCTCGTCGGGCTCGCCGCCCTCGTCGCCTTCCTCGTCGTGCGCGAGTGGCGGATCGAGGCGGCTCCGACGGCCGCCTTCGCCACGGTGGCGCTGGCGGAGCTGGCGCTCGTGTTCTCGTGCCGCTCCGTCCAACTGCCGTCCTGGCGGCTGCCGCCCAACCGGTCCCTGCACTGGGCCGTGCTGGGGTCGCTGCTCGTCGCCGTCCTGCTCGTGTACCTGCCCTTCCTGCAGGAGCCGATGGGCACCGTGGCCCTGACCGTGCAGGAGGTTCTCCTCGTGCTCGGCCTCGCGGTCGCGCCGGCCGCGCTGACCGAGGCGGCGAAGGCCGTCGGGAGGCGGAGCTAGACTGGCGGTCTGAGCTTCGTCGCGGAACAGCCGCTCCATCGCCAGCTCGGCCTCACGGACGGGGAGCTCGACCGCATCCGGGAGCTGCTGGAGCGCGAGCCGAACCACTTCGAGCTCGCCGTCTTCTCGCTGCTCTGGTCGGAGCAC
>DAIOGR010000016.1:1367-16205 GCA_036745155.1 Gaiella sp. | reverse complement strand
CTCACGGCGCCTCCCTGACGACGACCGCTCCCTCCCAGCCGGGCGCCTCGGCGATGCCCGGCACGGCCACGACCTCGCCGTCGCGCACGACCACCGGCCACTCGTCCCGCAGGGCTCTCGGCACCTTGGCGTCCACGAGCAGATCCTGCACCTTCTTGCGCCGCCCTGCGAGGCGGTCGCCCGGCCTCCTCGACCGCACCTCGAGGTCGTCGCGCTCGCTCACGAGCGTCCAGGGCCCCCACTGCAGCGTTCCCTCGAGCCGGAGCACCTCGTATTCGCGCACCGCCCGGACGCCGCCGCCCAGATCCGCCGCCCGGGAGCCGCTGCGCGAGCCGAGCAGCTCTACGAGCGACGCCTCGAGCGCCCGCGGCAGACGAGGGCGCTCGCTCGCCAGGGCAAGCAGGTTCGCGTCGGCGCCGGGGTGGAGACGCCGCAGCAGAGGCATGATCTCGTGACGGATCAGCCCGCGGGCGGTAGCCGGGTTCGAGGTGTCGTCCCGCACGGGCAGGTCGTGCTCGCGGCAGTACGCGGCCGTCTCCTCCCGCGAGACCTCGAGCAGCGGCCGCACCACGCCGTCCTCGCGGCGCAGCCTGATCCCCTTCGCGTTGCCGCTCGCGACGAGCCGGTACAGCACGGTCTCCACCTGGTCGGACGCGGTGTGCCCCGTTGCCCGCAGCCCCCTGCCGGCAGTCACGGCGTAGCGGAGCTCACGGAGGGCAGCCTCCGTCCCGGCCGGCTCGGCCTCGATCACCTCGGCGCCCATCAGGGCCCGGCAGTGGCGTGCGTCCTCGTCGGCCTCCGCACCGCGCAGCCCGTGGTGGACATGAACGGCGCCGATGTCGTACCCGAGCGCGCGGAGCGCGTGCCAGAGGCACGTCGAATCCGCGCCGCCCGAGACCATGCACACGACCGCGCCTCCCGGCGGGATCAGGTCGTGCGCGCGGATGGTCGCTTCGATCCGCTCGGTCAGCGGCTGCACGACCACATTGTGACGGACCCGGCGGTGGCCCGAGGGGTCAAGGACTAGGGCTGCTTCAGCGTCGCCACGTCGACGACCTCGTCGGCGGGCGGCAGAAAGGCGTCGAGCGGCTTCCCGTAGTCGTACATCTCGATCTTCAGCGAGGCGCGCGCCTGCTGGTCGGATCCCGGGTCGTTCAGCTCGAGCGACAGCTCGAGCTTGCGCACGCGCTGCTCCGCGTCGAGCCACACGTCGAGCGGGATCGCGCTCAGCCCCGCCTGGCCGAAGAGCGCGTCGAGGCTCCCGAGCCCCTGGCGCTGCTCCTTCGGAAGCATCGCCGTCACCTTCGCGATGTCGATCGTGGCGCGATAGTGGGTGGTGTCGGTGCCGCGGACGCTCTCGCCGCCAACGGTCTCGATCGAGCCGGACACGGCCTTCAGGTACGCGAAGGTGTCGCGCGGATCGGTGTCGGCCAGGGAGCCGAGGCCGTTGAGGCCGGAGCCGGTCTGCGCTGCCAGCGCCCTCGCGTCGCCCTTGATCCAGGTCTTGCCGGCCGGGAGCTCCTTTGCCAGCAGCGGCATCCGCACGTAGACGGTGTCGCGGTCCTGGATCGCCTCGAGCTGCCAGGCGTCCGGATCGGTGGGAAGGTCGCCGCTGACGGTGCCTCCCAGGCTCTCGCCGAAGCCGGCCATCAGTTTCGCGAGCGCCGACATGTCGAAGACGAAGTGCGTGCGCTGGTTCGGCGTGTCGAAGCCGCCGCTCGCCGAGAGGCCGAAGCTCTTGTCGGTGCCCGGCAGCGACATCTCGAGCTCGAGGTCGAACCTGCCGGTGTCGGAGGCCGCGCTGGCGCTCGCCGCCGGCGCGAAGCTCGTCAGATCGGGCCCCGCGGGGACGCTGCTGCCGCAACCGGCGGCGACGACGGCGAGAGCCATGACCGAGAGCAGGGCGAGAGAGCGGCGCACGTTCATTCCGAGTCTATGCATCGGCGTTCCGGCGTCCGGTGTCATCCACCGAAAGGGGTATCGGCGAACCGCGGCGCAGCGGCCCACGCGCGCAGCGTCCCGGCGGCCCGTTCGACGCTCGCCCGCTCCAGGCGGTACGGACGCGCGTGCGCTACGGGCTCGACGCGCCTCGCCGGCAGGCGCCCGTCGGCGGCGTCCAGCACGTAACGGACGGGAAGGCCGTGGCTGACCGCCAGAACGGTCTGCTCCGGCCGCGCGAGCAGCGCGTCCAGGCCGTCGGCCACCCGCGACGCGGCGCCAGCACGGCTCTCACCCCCGCCCGGGCAGGCCGCGTCGGCGTCGTGCTCCCACGCCCAGGCCCTGTAGGCATCCAGCAGGCCTCCTTCGAACGAGCCGAACCCGATCTCGTCGAGCAGCGGCTCGGTCACGAGCGGCACAGCCCGGTCGCCGAGCGCCAGGACGAGCGTCTCCCGGGCGCGCAGGAGCCGCGAGCTGACGCCGAGGTCGATCATCTCGAGGGCGAGCAGGCGACCGAGCGCCCGCGCCTCCTCGAGGCCCGCCGCGGAGAGGCCGCCGCCGGGAGGAACGGCGTTGACGACGTCTCCGCTGTTCGACGCCGCGTGAGCGTGGCGCGCCAGGATCAGCCTGTTCACAGCAGGACGGAGCGGTAGTCGAGCACGTGCCGCATCCCGATCGACTCGTACAGCCGGATCGCCGGGGTGTTCTCGGCCCGCACGAAGAGGCACACGGTGGGTGTGCCCTGCAGCAGCAGCCGCACGAGATCGGCGAGCGCACGCGCGGCAAAGCCGCGACGGCGTGCGGGCGGGTCCGTCCACACCTGTTGCAGCTGCACGGCCGCCGGCGTCCAGGCCGACGCCTCGGCCTTGAACCGGATCACACCGTCCTCCACCCAGAGCCACGAGCGGCCCTCCTCGATCTGCGCCCGGGTGCGCCAGCGGAAGCCGGTCGGGTCGCGGCGCAGCGGGTCGACGCCCAGCTCCTCGTGGTGCGCAGCCGCGCAGGCCGGGAGCAGCAGCTCGAGGTCGGCCAGGGTCGCGGGCCGCACACCGGTCTCGCCCGGCGGAGGCGGCTCGTCGATCGCGTAGACGGGCTGGCCCGGCCGGTCCTCGCGGGGCTTCGGCAGCTTCCGGCGTGCCACGTCCCACAACTCGGACACGGCCCCCGCCTCGCCGATCAGCATGCGCGTGCCCGAGCGCGCGGCCAGATCCGCGAACGCACCGCAGCCCCTCCCTGACGGAACGACGTTGGTGCCGAGGTGGCAGAGCGCCGTGAGCTCGCCGCTCCCGTCGGCGACGGCGGCGAACCGCGCGTTCCCACGGCGTGCCACGTCCTCCAGGAACACACGCTCGACCGGGTCGAGCGCGCAGAAGCGCAGCACCTGCTCCCTCCTCGGCTCGATCAGCTTTCCGCCCACTGGCAGGAGACTCTAAGCCTGGCTGCGCCGCCGCGCGTGCGAAAACCGTAGGCTCTCCCCCATGCCAATTCACGTTCGCGCCAACCCCGGCGACTACGCCGACGCCTGTCTCCTGCCCGGGGATCCGCTGCGGGCGCAGTACATCGCGGAGACCTTCTTCGACGACGTGGTGCAACGGAACGGAGAGCGGGGCATGCTCGGCTACACCGGGACGTTCGAGGGCAAGCCCATCTCCGTGCAGGCGAGCGGCATGGGGTGCCCTTCCGCCGCGATCGTGATCGAGGAGCTCGCTCAGCTCGGGGTCAAGAAGATCATGCGCGTCGGCACCTGCGGGGGCCTGCAACCGGACATGACGATGGGAGACCTCGTGATCGCGCTCTCCGCCACGGCGGCCGACGCGACCGCGTCGCATTACGTGCTCAACGAGCCGCACGCGCCCACCGCCGACTTCGGGCTCGTCCACGGGGCGGTGCACCAGGCGAAGCATCTCGGAAAGCCGGTGCGCGTCGGCCCGATCGTCTCGAGCGACATCTTCTACCAGCCGGATCCGGAGCAGGCGCGCCGCTGGTCGGAGCGGGGCATCCTGGCCGTCGAGATGGAGGCGGCCGTGCTGTTCACGCTCGGCGCGCTCCGCAGGGTTCAGGCGGGCTGCATGCTGATCGTCAGCGACGTGATCGTCGAAGGCGAGTTCCTGCGCATCAGCGACGAGGAGATGCGCAAGGCGGTCGACGAGATGACCGAGCTGGCGCTGCACACAGTGACGGCTTGACCTTCGGTCGAGCCGTCACGAGCAAGGATGACCCCGCCCTTCCGCCTCTCTAGTCTCTGGTGATCGCAGCGCGATCACCAGAGACTGTGTTCCTCGTCAATCCGGCGTCGGCGAACGGGTCGACGGGCCGGCGCTGGCCGGAGATCGCACACCGCGCCCAGGCGGCGGGGCTCGAGGGCGACGCGCGCTTCAGCGAGCGGCCCGGCCACCTCGGCGAGCTCGCCCGGGAAGCGGCCCTCGCCGGGGCCGAGCGGCTCGTCGTCGTCGGGGGCGACGGCTCGGTCAACGAGGTTGCCAACGGGCTCGCCGGGCTCACGCGCACGCCCGAGCTCGCCATCGTCCCACGCGGCACCGGCTGGGACTTCGTCCGCAGCTTCGGCATCCCGAACGACGTCGACGCGGCGGTGCGCATCGCCGTCGAGGGAGACGTCCGCACGATCGACCTCGGCCGGGTCGGCTACCGCGCGTGGGACGGCAGCGACGCCCAGGCGGTGTTCGCGAACGTGGCCAGCGCCGGCATGAGCGGCGCCATCGCCCAGCGGGCGAACGAGACGACCAAGGCGCTCGGCGGCAAGGCGTCGTACCTGTGGGCGACGTTCGCCGTGTTCGCCGGCTGGTCGGCGGTGCGCACCCGGCTCACCGTCGACGACGAGATCCGCGACGGACGCATGTTCGACGTGGTCGTCGCGAACGGCAAGTTCTTCGGCGGCGGCATGAAGATGTGCCCCGACGCCGAGCCGGACGACGGCCTCTTCGACGTGGTCACGATCGGTGACGTGACCAAGCGCGACCTCGTCGTGACGATGCCGAAGATCTACCGCGGCACCCACCTGCCGCACCCGAAGGCCGAGGCCCTGCGGGGACGTGTCGTCACGATCGAGACGGACGAGCCGGTGCCCGTGGAGCTCGACGGCGAGCAGCCGGGCACGACGCCGGCGCGCTTCGAGGTGTTGCCGGCCGCCCTCCGTGTGCGCGTGCCACGCGTCACCCCGGGTGCGGCCGAAGGCCGCTGACCCTGCACAGCGCGTTGAGGCGAAGGGCGAGCCGGCCGCAGCCGGGCAGGTCGTGCGCTACTCGGACGCCTTGCGCGCCCGCGGCGCCGACGGTGGCTTCTGCGCTCGCCTGAGCGCAGCAAGCTCCTTCTCGAGCTTCGCCACCCGCGCCTCGAGCGCATCGATGCCCCGCACCTTCCTGCCGAGCTCGTCGACCTTCGTGCGCAGCTCGTTGAACGCCTTCAGCGCCTTGGTGCCGCCGGGCAGCTCGGACAGCCTCGCGATCGTCTGCTCGCCGCGGTCGGCGAGCTTCGCGATCATGTCCTTCTCCTCGTGCTTGGTCTTGGTGGTCGTTCCCATGCCCGGAGTCATACCACCCACGGGGCTCGCCTCACAGCATCAACGCTCGAGCAGGAGGCGCCTCGCCTCGGCCAGGGAGGCGCCGGCCGCCTCTCGCACGGTCAGGATGGCATCGCGGTCGTACGGCGTCTCGTCCCGGTTGACGACGGCGACGGCACCGCCCGCCGCGAGGGTCTGCGCGGGCCAGCCGGCCACGGGCCAGACCTGCAGGGACGAGCCGACAACGAGCAGCAGCGCCGCGTCCCGTGCCAGGCGCTCGGCCCTGGCCGCCGCGGCCGCGGGGAGGAGCTCACCGAACATGACGACGCCGGGCTTCAGGATGGCGCCGCACTCCGTGCAGACCGGCGCCTCGCGCTCTTCCAGCTGGGCCAGCACCGCGGGCAGGAGCAGCTCGCACCCGCAGGTCAGGCAGACGGATCGCCGGATCGAGCCGTGCACCTCGATCACATCCTCACTCCCCGCGCGGGTGTGCAGCGCGTCGATGTTCTGGGTGACGACGGCACGGACGAGCCCTGCCCGCTCGAGCTCCGCCAGAGCCAGGTGGCCCGGGTTGGGCTGCGCCTCGCACAGGGCGCGGATCCGCGGCCCGTACCAGCGCCAGACGCGCAGCGGATCGCGGCGGAACGCCTCGATCGAGGCCACCTCGAACGGGTCGACCTCGGCCCACATCCCCGAGGTGGAGCGGAAGTCGGGGATGCCGGACTCGGTGCTCATGCCGGCGCCGGTGAGGACGACGCACGGCTGCAGGCGCTCGATCAACCCCGCCAGAGCCGCCGCCGACACACCGTGCATCGTATGTTTGCGGGGTGCCGACGCGGTCAAAGGGCTTCCACCACTCGTACGAGGTGCGTGTGCGCTTCGCGGAGACCGACGCCCAGGGCATCGCCCACCATGCGGCATACGTGGTGTGGCTCGAGGTCGCCCGGGTCGCCTACCTCGCGGATCACGCGGGTGGCTACCGGTCGATTCAGGAGAAGGGCCTCGAGGCCCTCACGACCGGCGTCCAGCTGGAGTACCACCTCCCTGCCTACTTCGACGACGCGCTCACGATCCGCCTCAGGTGCGTCGACATCCGCGGCGCCCGCTTCCGCTACGAGTACCGCATCGAGCGTGAAGGCGATCTGATCGCGACCGGATCGACGAGCCACGCCACGGTGAGCCGCGAGACGCACGCCCCCACCCGGGTGCCTGCCTGGTTCGCCGCGGCGGTGGCTACTGCGGAGTCGGCGGCGCCAGAGGGTCGACCGGGCCGGGGAGCGCCGGCTCCACCGGGGACTGCGTCCCGGGCGTAGCCACGGGCGCGCCCGCATCGGCCGCCGGAGCGTGCTTCGGCCTCTTGGGCGGCCTCTTCGTGCCCACGCGAACGAGCGAGGGCTCACCGACGTAGTCCGAGCGCCACACGTCGTCGTGCAGGAGCGTGCCGTCGGCGTCGTAGACGGTGCGGTGCACGCTCGTCTCGCGCGGCTGCACTCCGATCTGGTCGATCACCCGCTTGCCACGCGGCAGCGTGGGATCCTCGATCTCCTTCACCGGCATCTTGCCGGTCACGACGAGAGGCTCCGTCTCCGACTCCACCCTGCGTTCGACCGGGGTGCCGTAGAGGTTCACGGTCAGCGAGCCCGCGCCCACGAACGTGCGCAGGAGCAACCAGTGCTCCGTGTCGTTCGTGAAGCGCAGGTCGAGGTCCGGATAGTTGACGGTGGCGTCGCGCCCGAGCGGGTAGTGGCTGATGTAGAGCGCGTGGTTGGTGCGCTGGTCGATGCGCAGCCCTGCCTCGAAGGCGGCGTTGAAGACGGTCGTGGAGACCTGGCAGACGCCTCCCCCGATCCCGTTCTGGAGCTCGCCGTTGATGATCACGGGAGCGTCCTCGAAGCCTTTGTCCGCCGTGCGCTCGCCCGTGGTGGTGTTGAAGGAGAAGGTTGTTCCGGGCGCGACCAGCGTCCCGTCGATCAGTCGGGCCACCAGCTGGACGTTGTGGAGGCGACCCTCGGTGCCGCCGTACGTCGTCGTGTAGCTCCCGACGACGCCGGTGATCCCCATGCCCCTCGCCTCCTGGGTCGTCCGCTGCGGCTCGGCGGCGCGTACCGCGAGCTGCGCAGTCCTTGCGGCCGGCGAGAAGACGGCGTCGGACAGCGCCTTCACCGTCGCGGGCATGTCGAGCTGGAGGCCGGGCCGGGCGGGCACGATCACGATCCGGCCGGTGGCGGTGACCTGGAAGTGGGCATCCTCGGGCTTGCGCCCGACCGTCTGCGCCAGCCGCTCCAGGTACTCCTCCGCCCCCCTGCCGGCCACCCTGACGTCGGTCTGGCCGCCCGACGGCAGGCTGAGCAGCGTCGCGGTCCGCCAGCGCGGCAGCCGCCAGCGCGTGCTCCCGTAGACGAGACGCACAGGTGCCGAGAGCGCCGTCTCTGCCCTCCGTGCGGCAGGAGCGAGATCCGCTTCCCGTACCTGCGGCGGCGTCGCCACGACCGGAAGGACGACGGGGCTGCCTCGCTCGAATGTGGCGAGGGTGCGGACGATCAGCTCGGCAGCGGCTTCCCGGTCGAGCCTGCGGCCCGACTGGCCGGAGACGATCGAGATCCGGAGCCCTCTGCGCTCGAGCCTGGCGTCGACGGGCGCACGGTCGACGGCGGCGGCGATCTGGTCGAGCTTGTAGTCGAGGGCCGTGACGTACGCCGTCAGGGGCGGCGCCACCTCGGCCCCGAAGAAGCGCGTGTGGAGCCGGCGGAAGCCGCGCAAGGGCCCGAAGCCGTCTCCCTCGGCCGCCGCGGCACTCACGGCCGCACCCCAGTCGGCCTCCACGCCGAGCTGCGAGGCCGACAGGCGGAACGACTCGCTGCCGGCGACGAACGTGACGGGGACACGCTTCACGTTCTCCGCCCGTGAGGCGAGCAGCGCCGCAGCCTGGTCGGCGCCCAGCCCGCCCACGTCGACCCCTGCGATCGCCGAGCCTGACGCGAGCGTCCTCGGCGACCCGGCAAAGGCGATGCCGATCAGCCCTGCGAAGACGAGCAGGATCGCAGCGACGAGCGTCCCGCGGCGCACGGCGATCCGGCGGGCGGAGCGGCGGCGGCGGCGGACGGCTGGAGGGAAGATCGACGTGTTCTCGGGGCGCACCGGACCGGCAAGTCTACCGAACGGTCGGGCGCCTCCCCGGGACGCGCTCAGCGCTGCAGGAGCGCCCCGATTCTCTCGGTCAGCTGGGCGGGGGTGAAGGGCTTCTGCAGGAACTCGCGGCGCGCGAGATCGTCGATCTTGCCTTCGGCTGCGTAGCCGCTGACGAGGAGCACGGGAACTCCTGGATAGTCGCTCTCCACCCGGCGTGAGAGCTCGAGGCCGCCCATCCGCGGCATCTCGACGTCGGCGACGACGATCGCCGGAGGCCCGTTCGCCTGGATCGCCTCGATCGCCGTCTCTCCGTTGTCGGCGACGTGGACGACGTAGCCGGCCCGCTCGAGCACGGAGCGCATGAGATTCCGCAGCAGGTCGCTGTCCTCGACGACGAGCACCGTCTCGCCGTGCCCGCCCTGCGTCCACGCGGCGGGCCCGAGGAGATCGCGGTCGAGGTCGTCGTCGGTCGCGACGCTGCCCGCGCGCGGCAGCGAGACCGTGAAGGTGGAGCCGGTGCCGACGACGGACTCCACCACGATCCGGCCGCCGAGCTGCTCCACGACGCCGTGCGCGGTCGAGAGACCGAGCCCCGATCCGTGCTCCTTCGTGGTGAAGAACGGCTCGAACACCCTGGGCAGGGCGTGCTCGTCGATCCCGGTGCCCGTGTCCGAGACGATCAGGCGCACGTCAGCGCCGACATCCTCCACGAACACCGTGAGCCGGCCGCCGGACGGCATCGCGTCGACCGCGTTGATGACGAGGCTGACGAGCACCTGACCGAGCCTGCTCGTGTCGGCGCGCACGAACGCAGGCTCGACCCCGGTCTGCACGCGCAGGTCGATCGTGCTCGGGACGAGCCGTTCCAGCAGCCGGGAGAGATCCGCGACGACAGCGCGCAGGTCGACATCCGTCGTCACCAGCATCTGCTGCTGGCTGAACGAGAGCAGCCGCCGCGTCAGGTCGGCTCCCCTGCGGCTCGCCCTCGAGATCTCGAGGGCGTGTGCTCGGCGCTCGTCCCCGTTCCGCAGGCCGTCGGCGATCAGGTACGCATACCCGTCGATCACGCCGAGCAGGTTGTTGAAGTCGTGGGCCAGGCCGCCCGCGAGTCGCCCGACGGCTTCCAGCTTCTGCGACTGGAGCAGCTGGGCCTCCAGCTGGTCGCGCTCGGTCACGTCGACCGACACGATCCCGACGCCTGCGATCCTCCCGCCCACGCGGACGGGGTGGTAGCTGGCGACGAAGCGCCGGGCCGTACCGTCCACGTCGGTGCGGAGGTCGACCCCGGTCACGGCGGTCCCAGTCTCGAGCACGCGCCGGTAGACGTGATCGAGATCGAGCCCGAGCGTCTCCAGCACCTCGCTCACGGAGCGCCCGAGGTGCTCCTCGACCGGCAGGTGGTGGAACGACGCGAGCGTGGGGTTGACACGGACGTAGCGAAGCTCTGCGTCGACGAAGCCGACCCCGACCGGCGCCGCCTCGAGGGCCGTCGTGAGCAGCACCTCGGCCTCCATCCTCGTGCGCTCGGCATCCAGCTGGTCGGTGATGTCGAGCGTCGTCCCGAAGTACCCGAGCGGCGTGCCGTCGGCGGCGATCATCGGGGAGGCGGCGTCGACGACGGTGCGATAGTCGCCGGTGGCGCTGCGGACACGGTACTGCTGGGTGTACGACCTGCCGCGGCTCTCGTGGTCGCGCATGTAGCGCTCGACGCGCACGCGGTCGTCGGGGTGGACCCCGGCGAGCCACCCGTCGGCGAGCTCGTCCTGCAGGGGGCGCCCGGTGAAGTCGAGCCAGGCGCGGTTGACGAAGACGACGCGGCTGTCCGGGTCGGAGATCCAGAGGAGGAGCGACGACGAGTCCGCGAGAGCCCTGAAGCGCTCGTCGTGCGGGTCGAGCGTCGGGTGCACCGCCCCGGACGTCGACTCGACGACCTCGGCGTCGGGCCACTGCAAGCCGAGCTCGCGCGCGGCGTCTTTCCGGCGGCCCGCGTCGTCGTCCTCGACGAGGATGCGAAGCGTCAGCGCGGCCTCTCGGTCCAGCCGTGCTCGAGGTAGGTGGCGACGATCTGGCGCTGGATCTCGGATGTCCCTTCGACCACCTGCATCACCTTCGCGTCACGCATCCACTTCTCCACCGGCTGGTCGCGCATGATGCCCGCTCCGCCCAGCACCTGCACCGCCTCCGTCGTCACCCGCATGGCGGTGTCTGCCGCAAACGCCTTCGCGTAGGAGCCGAGCAGGCCCGCGTCGCGACCCTCGTCCAGGGCCGCTGCGGCCCGCCAGGTGAGCAGGCGGGACGCCTCGATCGCCATCGCCATCTCGGCGAGCTTGAAGGAGATGCCCTGCTTGCGGATGAGCGGCCGCCCGAAGGCGACCCGCTCGCGCGCGTACGCAGTCGCGTGCTCGAACGCGGCGCGGGCAAGCCCGACGGCTGCGGCCGCCACCTGGGGCCGGGAGTGCTCGAAGAAGTCCATGGCGATGAGGAAGCCCTGCCCCTGCTCGCCGAGCAGGCGGTCGGCCGGGAGACGGGCGCCGTCGAGTGTGATCGAGCCGGTGTGTGAGGCTCTCAGGCCGAGCTTGTCCTCTGTGCGCCCCGCCAGGACGCCGGGGTCGCCGGCCTCGACGAGGAAGGCGGTCACCGCTCCGTCGAGCTTCGCGAACACGATCGTGAGCGCTGCGATGCCGCCGTTCGTGATGTAGCACTTCTCGCCGTCGAGGACGTAGGAGCCTCCCTCGGCCTGCGCGGTCGCCTGGATGCCGGAGACGTCCGAGCCCGCGCCCGGCTCGGTGAAGGCGATGGCGGCCAGGCAGCCCTGTGCGGAGGCGAGGCGGGGCAGCCACCGCTGCCGCTGCTCCTCGGTGCCGAAGGCGAGGAGCGGCCGCGCCGGGAACATCGTCGCACCGAGGGTGGTGGCGAGCGCAGCGCAGCCCCACGAGAGCTCCTCGGCGATCAGCGTGGAGGTGACGGCCGGCACGCCGCCGCCGCCGTACTCCGCCGGGATCGCATGGGCCGTCAGCCCGAGCCGGGCAGCACGCTCGAGCAGGCCGGCCGGGAACACCCCGGTCCGGTCGGCGTCGGCTGCGAGCGGGCGCAGTTCCTTCTCGGCGAACTCGCGCGCGAGCGCCTGCAGCTCCCGCTGCTCGGCGGTCAGCGTGAAGGAGATGCCCATCGCGTCGCTCATCGCGCAGATCCTCTCTCATCGACCGGCCGTTCTGACGCCTCCGAGCGCCTCCAGAGGCCTGCCCCGCCGGCCGGGAGGAGGCGCGGTCGGTGGCGTCAGAACACGAAGAGCTCGACGCCGCCCGAGACGTTGAGCTGGACGCCCGTCACGTACGAGGCGAGGTCGGAGCAGAGGAAGGCGATCGCGTTCGCGATGTCCTGCGGCTCGCCGGGGCGCTTGAACACGGTGCGGTTCGCGATGCGCTCGTTCATCGCGGGGTTGGCCATGTGGAACGCCTCGGTGCCGATGATGCCGGGGACGATCGCGTTGCAGGTGATGTTGTGCCTGCCCCCCTCCATCGCGAGCGTCCGGGTGAGCCCGAGGATGCCTGCCTTGGTCGTGGAGTAGCTGGCCTGGCCGAAGCCGCCGAGCGTGCCGGCGACGGAGGCCATGTTGACGATCCGGCCCCACTGCCGCTCCTTCAGGTGCGGCCACACGGCCTGCGCGCAGTTGAAGGCGCCGGTCAGGTTGACGCGCAGGTCCCGCTCCCACAGGTCGGGGCTCTGGTCGTGGAACTGCCCGACGTGGTCGAGCGTGCCGGCGTTGTTGATCAGGATGTCGACGGAGCCGAGCTCGCCGACGACCCGGGCCACCATGGCGTCGACCTGCTCGCGGTCGGTGATGTCGCACTTGAGCGCGAGGGCGCGGCGGCCCATCGTGCGAATCTCCTCGGCGGTCGACTCGGTGTGGACCATCCCCTGGGCGACCGCGGCCTGTGCGAGCACGCCGTACCGCTCTGCCGTCTCCCCCGCTCCCGCATCCGACTCGACGAGGATGTCTGCGATCGCCACGTCCGCGCCGGCGCGGGCGAGCGTGAGCGCGTCGGCGCGCCCGAGCCCGCGTGAGCCTCCGGTGACGATGGCCACCCTGCCCGACAGGTCGATCTCGATCGCCATGCGTGCCTCCTCCGGTTCGCGCCACGGGACGCTCGGGCCGCCGGGCTTCGTGGTGATTCAAACACGAAGCCCGGCGGCCCGGACGGTCACGTCTTCGGCAGGTAGATCTCCTTGGCGATCACCAGTCGCTGGATCTGCGAGGTGCCTTCGTAGATCTGGAAGAGCTTGGCGTCGCGCATGAGCTTCTCGACCGGGTACTCCTTCATGTACCCGTAACCGCCGAAGACCTGTACCGCGTCGGTGGTGACCTTCATCGCCGTGTCGGCGGCAAACCGCTTGGCGAACGACGAGTAGAGGGTGGCGCCGCGGCCACGGCCCTGGTCGATCATCCACGCGGCCTGCCAAGTGAGCAGGCGGGCGGCCTCGATCTCGGTGGCCATGTCGGCGACGAGGAAGCTGACGCCCTGGTTCATGGCGACGGGCATGCCGAACTGCACGCGCTCTTTCGTGTACTCGACGGAGAGCTCGAAGGCGGCCTGGGCGACACCGACGGCGCCGATCGCGGTGCCGGGGCGGGTGAAGTCCAGCGTCTGCATGGCGATCTTGAAGCCCTCGCCTTCCTCTCCGAGGCGGTAGGCGGTGGGGACGACCACGTCCTGGAAGGCGACGGCGGAGGTGTCCGTGGCGCGCTGGCCCATCTTGTCGAGGTGCTTCTCGATCGTGACGCCCGGTGTGTCCATGGGGATCACGAGCGCCGTCAGGCCCTTGTGCCCCTTGGCGCGATCGGTGGAGGCGAAGCAGACCATCCAGGACGCGGGGCCTGCGTTCGTGATGAACATCTTGGAGCCGTTGACGACATACTCGTCGCCGCGGCGCACAGCGGTCGTCTGGATGCCCGACACGTCCGAGCCGGCGCCCGGCTCCGACAGGCCGAAACAGCCGAGGATGGGCTCCTCGAGCAGGGGGCCGAGCCACTGCTTCTTCTGCTCCTCGGTGCCGGCGATCAGGATCGGGCCGGCCGCGAGGCCGTTGGCGCCGATCGAGGTGCCGATGCCGGAGCAGCCCCAGTTGAGCTCCTCGCCGACCAGCATGCCGTCGAAGCAGGGGAGCTCGAGGCCGCCGAGCGACTCGGGCAGGTGCACGTTCATCAGCCCGACCTCGTGCGCCTTGGCGATGATGTCGGCAGGGTGAGTCTGATGCTCGTCGTGCTCGGCCGCCTGCGGCCGGATCTCCTTCTCCGCGAACGCGCGGGCGAGAGCGCGCAACTCGCGCTGCTCGTCCGTGAGGGCGAACGAGACGCCGCCCGCGACGCCTGTCTCGAGTGTGGCCATCATGCAGCTCCTGGAGAATCGATTGACTAGTCAGTCAATGAGTGTAGGCGGAGCTCCGCCGTCTGGTCAAGGCCCGGTCGCACTCCGCTTCGGCGGCGTCGGCGTGTGGCGGTGGCATGCGGCGAGCGGGACGCGGAAGGCCCTGCTCGAGGGGATCGACTGGGAGGTGCGGGCCGGCGAGCGCTGGGCCCTGCTCGGGCCGAACGGCGCGGGCAAGACGACGCTGCTGACGCTCGCGGGCGCCGTCGACTTTCCCAGCCGTGGCACGGCCGAGATCCTCGGCGCGACGATGGGCCGCACCGACGTGCCGCGCCTGCGGGAGTCGATCGGGTTCGTGGACGCGCGCGCCGGCTCGCGGTTCGCACCGCTGCTGTCCGTCCGGCAGGTCGTGCGGACGGGAGCGACGGCGACGATCGGCTATTTCGAGGAGCGCTTGACCGGGCTCGACCTCGATCGCGCGGACACGCTGCTCGGCCTCTTCGGCCTCGGCGCCCTGGCGGAGCGCCGGTTCGCAGACTGCTCACACGGAGAGCGCAAGCGGGCGCTGATCGCGCGGGCGCTCGTCGCGCGCCCTCGCCTGCTGCTGCTCGACGAGCCGGGAGCGGGCCTCGACCTGCCGGGCCGCGAGACTCTGCTCGGTGCTCTGTCGCGGCTCGCCGACGAGGATCCGGCGCTCGCGGTCGTGCTCACGACCCACCACCTGGAGGAGCTGCCGGCGTCGACGACGCATGCGCTCCTGCTCCGCGAGGGGCGCATCGTGGCGTCCGGCCCTGCCGACGACGCGCTCAGCTCGGAGACCGCCTCGGCCTGCTTCGGGCTGAGGGTGGACGTTGCCCGGGCCGGCGGCCGCTGGACGGCACGGACTGC
>DAIOGR010000016.1:0-1267 GCA_036745155.1 Gaiella sp. | reverse complement strand
GCGGTGAGGGCGTGCTCGTCGGAGCCGACCAGCCGCCAGCGCAGGAGCGCCGGCGTCAACGGCTTGCCGGCCCACCGGCCGGGCACGGGCAGCGGGGTCGCGTCGTAGGCTTCCATCACCAGGTCGACCCTTCCCGGCCCCAGGGTCGCCACGGTCCGGCCGTCGCGCTCGACCCGGAGCTCGCGCAGGGTCGGCCGCGTCCAGTCCGCAAACGGCCGCAGCGCCCCGGCGCGGAGCGGATTCACGTAGCGGCCGTCGCGCACCTCGGCGAGATGCACGTGCTCCCAGGGTGCCAGCACGTGCCCGACGACCGTGCGATAGGCAGTGACCCGCTGGCCCGCGCGCACTGCCGGCTCGATGTGCCAGTACTGGAGCTCCGTGTGCCCGTCGTCGGCCACCACCGAGACCGTCTCGGGCCGGAACGACTTCCTGACCACGCGCCCGTCGATGGTGGCGTACACCGGAGTGCCGTTCGGGCACGAGACGTCGATGCCGAAGTGAAAGAAGTGCGCCATCCCGTTCGGCGTGAGGCCGATGCGCGGATCGCCGAAGAAGCCGCGCACCGGATGCTGCCGGAAGAACGGCGCCACCGGCCAGCCGTAGCCCGCGGCGGCGGGGCGGCCCCTCGTCACGGCCGCTGCGGACGCCCCGGCCGGAACGGGGGCCAGGAAGGCAAGGCCGAGCGCGAGCGCCGTCCCGGCGCGCACGAGCCGGGTGAGGACGGACGAAGGTGGGCGGATCGTGGTGGCCATGGCCACACGGTCGAGTCCGCCCCCAACCGCGCCCTCACGGGCCGCTCATCGCTCGCCAACACCGCGAAGCGGCCGGCGCGCCCCTTTTCCTATAGAAAATTCCGGATTCCTATAGGATTTCGGGACCGCTACCGCTCGCACACCGGAGGTTCCCGCCATGGCCGCGACCACCCAGGCCCAGCCCGCGCTCGACCCACACGACTTCCTCGCCCTCGACGCGCTCCTGGACGACGAGGAGAAGGCGATCCGCGACACCGTGCGCCAGTTCGTGCGCGAACAGGTGCTGCCCGACGTGGGTGACTGGTTCGAGCAGGGGATCCTGCCGCGCGAGATCGTCGCAGAGCTCGCGAAGCTCGGCCTCTTCGGCATGCATCTCCACGGCTACGGGCTCCCGGGCGCGAGCGCCGTCGCGTACGGCCTCACGTGCCTCGAGCTCGAGGCCGGGGATTCCGGCATCCGCAGCGCCGTCTCCGTGCAGGGCTCGCTCGCGATGTTCGCGATCTGGCGCTGGGGCT
>DAIOGR010000015.1:0-16238 GCA_036745155.1 Gaiella sp. | reverse complement strand
ACCGCGAGCCCGAGCCGCTGCTCACGCGGGCGCTGCTCGACGTGGCCCGCGAGGTGGATCTGGAGACACTGCTGGACCCCGGCCGGATCGTTGGGTGAGAGCACGAGCTTCGAGCCCTGCTCACCGTGAGCGGCGCTCAACCGAAACCCGGTGCATCCGTCCGACGACGGGAAAGACCCCCTCGTGACGGATCTCTCGAAGTGGAAGAAAACGGGGCACGTCTGAACCGCTCCCGGCTTGCCAGCGCCTATCTGTTGGCCGGCTCGCTGGCGGCGAGGTCGGAGCCGGAAACGCAGGCGCGGAGCCAAATAGGACGGCGAGCCGGCGCTGTCCAGGAGGCAACTATTCAGGTGCTTGCGGCAGCCGGCAAGCCGCTGCGGGCTCGCGAGATCCACTCTGCCGACCAGGAACTGGCCGGAACAGCGCTTTCCTGGAACACCGTCAAGGACTGCCTGCACAAGAACGCTCGCCGCCTCGACAGTCCGATCGAACGAGTTGGGCACGGCCGTTATCAGCATCGGTAAGCAAGGCTTTTGCAGCGATCCCGGGCGCGCGCTGCAGTTGAGCGCACTGGACAGGGGAGAGGTGCGGCCCGATGATGGTGTGCGATGGTGCGCGACCTCCCGACCGGTGTCGTTACCCTGATGTTCACCGACGTCGAGGGATCCACGCGGCTGCTGCACGAGCTCGGCGACGAGTACGGCGAGGCGCTGCAGGAGCATCGGCGGCGGCTTCGCGCGGCGTTCTCGGCGCGCGGGGGCGTCGAGGTCGATACGCAGGGCGACGCGTTCTTCGTCGCCTTCGCCGGCGCGTCGAGTGCGGTCGCCGCTGCCGCGGACTGCCAACGCGCCCTTGCCGGCGGGCAGATCCGCGTGCGGATGGGGCTGCACACGGGCGAGCCGCGCCTGACGGAGGAGGGCTATGTCGGCCTCGACGTGCACAAGGGCGCCCGGATCGCTGCGGTCGGCCACGGCGGACAGGTGCTCCTCTCGCAGACGACCCGCGCGCTGGTGGACGCAGACGTCCGCGACCTCGGCGTGCATCGCCTCAAGGACCTCAGCGCGCCCGAGCGTATCTACCAGCTCGAGGTCGGCGGGCTGCCAGGCGACTTCCCTCTACTGAAGACGATCGAGGCGGGCATGAAGAACCTGCCGGCCCCGCGGACGTCGTTCGTCGGCCGCGCGGCGGAGCTCGACGAGATCGACCGGCTGCTCGAGGATCCCGAGTGCCGTCTCCTCACGCTCGTCGGGCCGGGCGGGGCGGGCAAGACGCGGCTCGCGCTCGAGGCCGCCGCTCGCCGGATCGAGCGCTACCCGCACGGCGTGCACTTCGTCCCCCTCGTCTCAGTGGCGTCGCCGGAGCTCCTGGCGCCGGCGGTTGCCGAGTCGATCCAGTTCGCGATTGACGGTGTCCACAGCGGCTTCTCGGCGCAGGAGCAGCTCCTCCACTATCTGGGCGAGCGGTCGACGCTGCTCGTGCTCGACAACTTCGAGCACCTCGTCGAGGGCGCCGACCTGCTCGGGGAGATCATCGAGCGCGCGCCGAAGGTCGAGCTGCTGACCACGTCGCGCGAGCGCCTGAACGTGCAGAGCGAGTGGGTGCTCGACGTCCATGGCCTCGGCCTCACGGAGAACGGGGACGGAGGCTCGGGCGCGCTCCGCCTCTTCGTCGACCGCGCAACCCAGGTCGAGCCGGGCTTCTCGCTCAACGACGACGAGGACATCGAGGCGCGTCGCATCTGCGGGCTGGTCGATGGCCTGCCCCTGGGCATCGAGCTTGCCGCCTCGTGGGTCTCCATGCTCTCGTGCGCGGAGATCGCGGACGAGATCGAGCAGAACATCGACTTCCTCGCCACATCGAAGCGGGACGTGCCCGAGAGGCATCGCAGCCTGCGCGCCGCGTTCGACCAGTCGTGGAGACTCCTCTCCGGACAGCAGCAACAGGCCCTCGCGCGGCTCTCGGTGCTCCGCGGCGACTTCGGACGGGAGGCGGCGGTGGCAGTCGCGGGCGCCGACCTGCGCTTGCTTTCCGAGCTCGTGTCGAAGTCGCTGGTTCGACGCTCGGGCTTCGGCCGCTTCGAGCTGCACGAGCTGCTGCGCCAGTACGCGGCCGAGCGGCTGGCCGCGTCACCCGGCGAGGCGAGAGACGCACACGAGCGGCACGCTCGTCACTACAAGGCCATGCTGATGGAGCGGCAGGCGGCACTCATGGGCCCGGAGCTCGCGGTCGCGCGGGACGAACTGCGGGGCGAGCTGGACAACCTTCGCGCTGCGGCCGAGTGGGTCGTGGCCGAGGACGACGAGCGCGTGGCGCTGCCGGTGCTGGACGCCCTCTACGCGTTTCTCTGGATGCACAGCTGGTTCGACGGGGCCGAGACGTTCGAGCTGCTCGGGCGCACGGCAGGCTTCGACGCCGACGACCCCGGAAGCGCGAGCGCCGTCGCGCTGGCGGCGGCGATGTACAGGGTCGCGATCGGCGCCCGGCTCGGGCACGACCCGGCGGCCGAGGAGCTCGCCGCGCGCTGCCTCCCCGTCCTGCGCGCGCGGAACCTGGAGCGAGAGCTCGCACGCTGCCTGTGCGCGCTCGGCATCATGGCGGCCTATCGGGACCTCTACCCGGAGGCGATAGCATTCCTCGCCGAGGGGGTGCCGATCGCGAGCGCGATCGGAGACGGGCTCACCGAGAGCGGGGCTCGCATGGATCTCGGTTTCGCCCGACTCCTCGTGGACGACCTCGAAGCGGCACGCGAGGCGTTCGAGGCTGCGCACCTCCTCTCGGAGAAGCTGGGTAACCCGCTTCTGCGCGCGTACGCCACGAGCAAGCTCGGGCTCCTCGCAGATGCCGAGGAGCGCTTCGGCGACGCGATGGGCCTGCACATGGAGGCGAACGAGTTGTTCACCGGGGTCGGGGACGTCGGTGGCGCCGGCTACGCGTTGAGCCGCGCCAGCCACAGCGCCTACGGAACGGGGGACTACGAGGAGGCGCTGCGGCTTGGTCGGGCCGGCTACGAGGCGTTCCGCGAGGTCAACCACAGGTGGGGCACGATCATCGCACTCTGCCGAATCGGCTTCGCGACACTGGCGCTCGACGACTTCGACGAAGCACGACGGACGTTCCGCACGGCGCTCGAACGAGCACACGCCTCGGCGGCGCTCTCGCTCGAGCTACTCGCGCTCAGCGGCTTCGGTGCGGTGCTCCGCGCCACGGGTGAGCCCGAGCAGGCGGCGACGGTTCTCACGTTCGTACTCGGCCACGAGCAGCTCCCGGCCTCCTACAGCCTCGCGGCCCGCCCGGCGCTCGAGGCTCTCGAGGCGGAGCTGCCGCCCGAACAACTCGACTCCGCCCGACTTGCGGCGGCCACGGCAACCCTCGAAGACATCGTCAGGCAGGCCCTCGAACCGGTCGCCTAACGCGCCCGACCCCACGGCTCAGGGCATGGTTCTTACGTGACCGTTGGCCTCATACAAAGCGGGGCACGTTTGAACCGAATGGAGCCAGCCGGGCTCGAACCGGCGACCTTCGCGCTGCCAGCGCGACGCTCTCCCAGCTGAGCTATGGCCCCAGGGATGCCGCGAAGTGTAGAGACTCGCGAGGGAACTCGTCGGGCAGTTCACGCCTACACCGTTGTCGCCCTAGCTGGGTCGAAGGCGGAGGTGGATCCGTCGACGAGATGGCCCGTCGCCCGAGTGGGCAACACGATCAGGCGCTGGCTGCCACCTCGAGCTTCGGCACGTCGCTCCAGAGATCCTCGAGCCGGTAGAAGGCGCGGGTCTCCGGCGTGAACACGTGCAGCACGACGTCGTTGTAGTCGGCGACGATCCAGGTCGCCTCCTGCACCCCGCCGGCAGAGCGCGGCAGCAGCGTCTCGTCGCGCTTGAGCGCGAAGTGCACCTCGTCGTAGATCGCCTTCGTCTGCCGGGGATTCGCTCCCGTGGCGATGACGAAGAAGTCGGTGTAGTCGCACACGCCCCGCATGTCGAGCACGACGACGTCGGCAGCCAGCTTCTCCTCGCAGAGAGCGGCGGTGCGGCGGGCTAGCTCGGGTGAAGTCAGGTCGGTCAGCGTCCTCGGTCGGGTGCGGGGAGTGTACCCGCGGCTCACGGATGTCACTCGTCCCGGTAGAGGCCGAGCCGGTCCAGCTCGGCAGCCACCGACCAGGGCACGAGCCCCTCGACGGGATCGCCCGCGGCGATCCGGGCACGGATGCCGGACGAGGAGACGTCGAGCGGCTCGATCGCGAACAGCTCGACGCGATCCGGCCGCGACACGCCGGCGAGCACGGCCTCGACGACCGCACGCTCCGTACCGGGGCGGGTGGCGACGCCGAGCCGCGCCAGCTCGAGCACGCGGTCCGGCTCCTTCCAGTCGAGGAAGTCGGCGAACTCGTCGGCGCCAATCAGGAACACCGGATCCTCGAAGCCGAGCTGCTCCAGCGAATCCACCGTGCGCGAGAACGGGTCGAGAGCCACCTCGGCCTCGTCCAGCGCGGCGAAAGCCAGCTCCGCCAGGAGCAGTCGGATCTGGGGCGCGGTGCCGACCTCCTTGTGCCCCGGGTCGGCGACGACGCGCACGAGCAGCCGATCCAGCCGGAAATGGCGCACCGCCTCCTCGGCGAGCGCGACATGACCCACGTGCGGTGGGTCGAACGCGCCCCCGAGGATGCCGACACCTCGTCCGCTCACTCCCACTCGAACACCTCGTCGCCGATCTCGACCTCCACACCCTTCCTGGCGCCTGCCGCGCGCAGCGCCTGCTCGAGCTCTTCGCCTTCCGGCGCCGTGCCGACGACGCGGAAGCCGGTCTGGGTGCGCAGGACCTTGAAGCGGCGGTGCTCGGGCGGGCGCGGACGATACTCGAGGAAGTCGGGCAGCTCGGGTGCAACGGTCGGCCGCTCGAGCTCGGGAGCGGCCGGGCACAACGCGAACAACGCGCGCTTCAGCTCGTCGATGCCTGCGCCCGTCGCGCACGAGACCCTGAACACGCCGACGATCCGCTCGTCCTCGACGGCGAACGCCGCCGGGCCCGGCAGCAGATCCGCCTTGTTCAGCACGATCGCCTGCGGGCGCTCGGCCAGCCCGGCCCCGTATTCGGCAAGCTCGCGGTCGATCACGCCGAACCGCTCGTCGGCGTCGCCCTCCGAGGCGTCGATCACGTGCAGGAGCAGGCGAGCGCGCTCGAGGTGGGCGAGGAACTCGTGACCCAGGCCGATGCCCTCACTGGCGCCCTCGATCAGGCCGGGGACGTCGGCGACGGTCAGCTGGCGCCCGTCCGGGCCGTCGACGATGCCGAGCACCGGCGCCAGGGTCGTGAAGGGATAGTCCGCCACCTTGGGCTTCGCGTTCGAGATGCGCCGGAGGAGCGACGACTTGCCCGCGTTGGGGAGGCCCGCACAGGCCGCGTCGGCCATCAGCTTCAGGCGCAGGTCGAGCTCGCACGCCGTGCCGGGCAGCCCCGTCTCCGCGAAGCGCGGGGTCTGACGGGTCGGTGAGGTGAAGGTCGCGTTGCCCCGCCCGCCCTGTCCCCCACGCGCCACGACCGTGCGCCCGCCCGCCTGCGCGAGGTCGACGACGAGCGTGCCGTCGGCCACGTCGTAGACCTGTGTCCCGACCGGCACCCTGATCTCGATGTCCGCACCATCGGCCCCGTGCTTGCGTGTCCCGCGCCCGTTGCCGCCTCGCTGTGCCTCGAAGACGGTCTTCGACCGGAAGGCGGAGAGATCGCGCAGGTCGGTGTCGGCGACGAGCACGATGCTGCCGCCGCGGCCGCCGTCACCGCCGTCGGGGCCGCCCCGGGGAACATGCTTCTCGCGACGGAAGCTGAGGCCGCCGTCGCCGCCGCGCCCCGCCTTGACCCGAATGGTGGTGCGATCGTGGAAGAGTGACTCCCGGCTGCGCCGGGAATCACTAGAGACGCCGGAAGGATCCGTCATGACCGCTCAATGTAGTAACCCTCCAGCGCGCCGCGCGCCCAATCCGGAAGGCGCAGCGACGTACCTGGTGGTTTCCGGCGCTAGCCGGAAACCACGGAGATGAAGCGCTTCTCGCCGCTGCGGCGGAACTCGACGACGCCCTCGCGCATGGCGAAGATCGTGTCGTCGCGGCCGAGGCCGGCCCCAGGCCCGGGCCGAAACTTCGTCCCACGCTGGCGCACGATGATCATGCCCGCCTTGACCTGCTGGCCGGCGAAGATCTTGACACCGAGGCGCTGGGCGTTGGAGTCGCGACCGTTCTTCGAGGAGCCGAGGCCCTTCTTGTGTGCCATCTAGCTCTCTCCCTCCTGCGCCGGCTCGGCGGCGGCCGGCACCTCGGCCTCCGCGGGCTTCGCCGCGCGGGTGCGCGTCGCCTTCGGCTTCTCTTCGGCCGATGCGGCCTGCTCCGCCTTCGGCTTCGCTGCCCGCGTCTGCTTGGCGCCGATCGACTCGATCTCGATCTGCGTGAGAGCGGCGCGGAAGCCGGTGTGGCGCTTGTAGCCGGTGCGCTTCTTGTACTTGCCGATCCGGATCTTCGGGCCGCGCTGCTGGCCGACGACCTTGACCGTCACGGTCACGTCTTTCGGCGCCAGAACCGTGTCACCGTCGCCGCCGACGAGCAGCACGTCGGGCGTGAACGTCTTGCCGTCCTCGGTGGGAAGACGGTCGACGAGCAGCCGCTCTCCCTCGCGGACGCGGTACTGCTTGCCACCGAGGGAGATGATCGCGTAGCTCATGGGTTGGCCTCTAGCGTGGAAAACGCGGGCAGACGCCCGCGAGCCGTCGAATTGTAGCGAAAGTCGAATCTACCTGCGGTCGAAGTCGTCGAGCCATTCGGACATGGGCACGTAGCCCGCGGGAGCGGCGGGGGCCGTCTCGACCGTCTGCTCCTCCCCGCTCTCCTGCGGCTTGGGCGACGGGCGCCGCGGGGCGACCGCCTCGAGCGGCTGCTCCTCGGCGCTCTCACCGCGCTCGCCGGGAGCGTCCTCCTCGGAGACGTCGCCGTTCCCGGCGGCAGCGGTCGGCTTGCGCCGGTTGCGCCCGCCGCGCGTGCCGCGCCGCGTCCGCTTCTTGGCCGCGGGCGCCACTCCGTCGGTCGGCTCCTCGCCCTCGACGATGGGCTCTGCCTCGGCGTCCGTCGCGGCCAGCACGACCTCGACGACCGGCGCGGACCCCGTGGCAGCCTTGCCGCCGTTCCTGCCCGACCCGCCATCGCTCTCCGGAACGTGGATCTTCGGCGTCCGCGGCCGCCGCGCCCGCGGCGCCTGCTGGCGCGCACCGTCGCCGTCGGCAGGCGCGGCCGGCTGCGGGAGCGCCTCCCCTGGGGCGGGCTCGCTGCTCTCGAGCGTGTCCTCGGGCTCCATGTCGCCCGTGGTCTCGTCGATCGCCGTCTCGTCTCCCTCGGCGGCGGGCTTCTTCCGGCGCCGCTTGCCGCCGCGCGAGCCGCGGCGGGTCTTCTTCTTCGGCGGCGCCTCTCCGTCGACGGCGCCTTCCGCCTCCGCTGCGACGGCGTCGAGCTCGCCCTCGGCCTCGTCCTCCTCTGCCTCGGCGTCCCCGAGCTCAGGCTCGAGCTCGAGCTCGGCCTCGAGCTCGTCTTCTCCCATCTCGGCTGCCTCGGCCACCCCGGTCGCCTCGGCTGACGCGGGCTTGCGTCGCGCCGGCGCACGGGTCGGCTTCTCGGCCTCGCTCTCGAAGGTGATGGGCCCGTCGACCGCCTCGCCCTCCGCGAGCAGGGTCGCGAACGCCTGGCCCTCGAGCACGCGGCCGACCAGCACGGTCGCCTTCTTGCCGACGAGCTTCGCGGCACCCGCGACGATCACGTCGAGACCGTCCACCTTGCCCACGCCCGCGGCAGCGTCATGCAGGCCGACCTCGACGAGCTTCAGCTCGAGCGTGGCCCCTTCTACCAACGGAGACGCAGGCTGCAGGTCTGTGAGCTTGCCCTCGGCGAGCATCTCGAGGTGATCCGTGTGCACGTGCCCCTCGGCAGGCACGAGGAAGAAGCGCTTGCGGGTCGCCTCCTCGATCGCGGACAGCCGGGCGCCGCCCGGCCCCGCCAGCAGGTGGACGACGCGCGGGTGCACCGCCACGCGGTATGCCTGCACACGACTGCCTGGAGCGGGCAGCGCGCGGAGCCGGCGCTCCACCTGCATCGCCACCGTCTGGTCGGACACGACGATGCCGTCGCCGGCGCACGTCGGGCACTTGCGCGTGAGGATCTCGCGCGGGCCGTCCGTGACGTTCTGCCGGGTCATCTCGACGAGGCCGAGCGGCGAGATCTCGACGACGTAGGTCTTCGTCCGGTCGCGCTCGAGCTCGTTCCGGAGCGCTTCCTCCACGGACGCGCGGTTCTTCGGGTTCGCCATGTCGATGAAGTCGATCACGATGATCCCGCCGATGTCACGCAGCCGCAGCTGGCGCACGACCTCCTTCACCGCCTCGAGGTTGTTCTTCGTGATCGTGTCCTCGAGCCGCTGGCTCGACGTCTTCGAGCGCGAGCCGACGAAGCGCCCGGTATTCACGTCCACGACGGTGAATGCCTCTGCGTAGTCGAAGACGAGATACCCCCCGGAAGGGAGATCGACGCGCCGGTCGAGCGTGGACGCGATCTCCCGCTCGACGCCGAAGCGCTCGAACAGCGGCTCCCGCTCCTTGTCGCGGTGGACGCGCTCGATCATGTGCGGCGACGTCTTCTTCAGGTAGCTGACGATCCGCTTGTGCGCCCGGTCGTTGTCGACGTGGGCGGACTCGAAGTCGCCCGCGAAGAGGTCGCGCACGATCCGCAACGGCAGCTCCGCCTCCTGGTAGACGAGCTCGGGCGCCTTCGCGCCCTTCGCCCGCGTCTGGATCGTCTTCCAGAGGCGCTGCAGGAACACGAGGTCGCGCTCGATATCCTCGGCCGAGGCACCGTCCGCCGCCGTCCGGACGATCACGCCGCCGTCGGTCACCTCGAGGCTCTTGATGATGTCCTTCAGGCGAGCACGCTCTGCGTCTTCGAGCCGCCGGGATACGCCGAGCCCTTCCCCGTTCGGCACGTACACGAGGAACCGCCCGGGGAGCGAGATCTCGGTGGTGAGGCGCGCACCCTTCGTCTTCATCGGATCCTTCACCGCCTGCACGAGCAGCTGCTCGCCGCGGGAGATCAGGTCCTGGATCTTCTTGCCGTGCCGTTTGCCCTCGAGCTCCGGCACCACGATCTCGTCGACGTAGAGGAACCCGTTCTTCTCGAGCCCGATCTCGACGAAGGCGGCCTCCATCCCGGGGAGCACGTTGTCGACGACGCCGAGGTAGATGTTGCCGGCAATCGACCGGCGCTCAGGCCGTTCCAGATAGACCTCCGCCACCCGGTCGTCCTCGAGCACGGCTACCCGTTGCTCGCCGATGTCGACGGAGATCAGCAGCTCGCGCTTGGCGGCGGGCAACGGCGCCCGGCGCGGCGGCTGGCGGCGGCGCTGCGAGCCGCTCTGCGTCCGTGAGCGCCGGTCGGCCGCCCGCTCGGCCCGCTGGCTCCGCTCGCGCTTCTCACGCGGGGCCGGAGGGGCCGTCGCGTCGCCCGCGTCCTTCGCGGGACCGTCTACGTCGGTCTCGCCCTCGCTACCGGCGGCGGTACCCGGCTTCTTGCGGCCGCGGCCCCCGCGGCTGCCGCGGCGTCGTTTCTTCTTGGGTGCCTCGGACCCGTCACCGGGCTCGTCCACCCCTGCTTCGGGGGCGGGCTCGTCGACCTGCGCCGGCTCAGCCTGTACCGGGGCGTCGGTCGTGGCGCTTTCGTGCGCCTCCTGCTCGATCTTGCTCTTCTTCCTTCGGAACCAGGGCAAAAGAGATATCTCCTCGTTGTAGCGCGCGCGGGCGCAGGTCATCCCGCCGGGATGCCGGCCTCGCGCTGCGGATGATGAAAACCGTGGCCATATTCGATCGGGCCTCGCGCCGAAGCCTACCAGTGAGGCTGCCGGCAGGCTGCGCGGCGACAGTCACGGGGACGTGGCCTGTCCGGAGTGACGCGCGCTACGCAGCCGCAGGGCGGAGGCGCGAGCGCCGCGCACGGACGGCACGAAGTCGCTGGTTGAGTCTGGCCCACGCCCACGGCTCGACCTCGGCGTAGCGGGTCTCGGTCTGACCGCGCGTCGCCTCCAGGTACTCGAACCAGGCGTCGGCCTCCTCGATCTGTAGCAGCTCCTGCGCGAGCTCCGTGTCCGCCACGTGTCGTTTCCTTCCCTCGTGTCCGGGGTCGGATGCGATCCTAGGACCCGGTCCGGACGGACCCGGCGCAGGGGCGCAACGAGTGGGCGAGGAGCTACGGCGCGATCCGGGTGCGCACCTCGCCGAGCGCGCGCGTACCCGCGTACGCGACGAGAGCTGCGGCGAGCGGCCCGCCGACCGGAAGGCGACGGTACAGCGCGCGGAGCCCGAAGCCGGCTACGAGCGCACCGCCGAGCGGGGGGCCGGCCGCGGCAGCGAGCCGTTGCGGGTCATGGGGCAGTGCGCTCCCCTCGGCCACGCCGAGGCCGAGCAGCATCCGCGCCTGCGCGAGGCTCAGCAGCGGCAGATGTGCCTCTTTCAGCCACGGTGCGGCTGCAATCGCGGCGTTCGCGAGCGAGGTACGCCGGATCACGCGCCGTTCGACCGCGTCGCGCAGGACGGGCAGGCGCCCGGCCAGCGCAACGGCGTCATCGCCGCCCAGCGCTGCTGCGAGCACGTCGACGACGCGGCCGAGGAGGGCGTCGTCCTCACTCGCATCGATCACGTCGGACGGGAGGGCGTACGGAACCGGGCCGGCAAAGCCTCCGACACGCACGACGACGAGCGGGGCCCCGGCGCGGGCGGCATGTCGCATCGCCTCCTGCTCCTCCTGCCCGGGCGCGGCCGCGAGCAGGAACACCGTCGCGGCCGCCCGCGGCTGCTGCAGGCCGACACGAACGGCGCTCGCGTCACCGCCTGCGGCGAGCCCGGCTGCGAGCCCGGCGGCTCCCGGTCCGTCAATGGAGATCGCTCCGGCCCGCTGCTCGAGCGAGCGGGTCTCGCGGACGAGCGCCAACAGCCGGCCGACGCCGATGCCTGCGGGCATCAACGTCCTCCGGCGAGGCGCCCGCGCGCGTGGATCGCCTGCAGCACCCCGACCGCCAGCAGGTTCGCCACCATGGACGAGCCTCCCACCGTGACAAACGGCAACGGGATACCGGTAACCGGCGCGATGCCCATCGTCATCCCCACGTTGATGAACACCTGGAAGAGAAACGCGAACACGATGCCGCCGGCCACGACGGCGCCGTACAGGTCGCGGGACACCGTGATCACGCGAAGGCCGCGCCAGACGACCAGGAGGTAGAGCAACAGCAGCACGGATGCGCCCATGAACCCACGCTGCTCGGCGAAGGAGGCGAAGACGAAGTCGGTGGCGTGCTCGGGCAGGTAGTCGAGCCTGGTCTGGCTGGCCCCGACGACGCCCCGGCCGGAGATACCTCCCGCCCCGATCGAGGTGATCGACTGGTCGACGTTGTACGTGAGCCCGCTGGGATCGCTGTCCGGATTGGTGAAGCCGGTGAGGCGGGCGGTCTGGTAGGGCTTCAGCACCTGTACGCCGGCCGCCGGCAGCCACCACAGCGTGCCGAGCACGAGCAACGCGGCCACGACGGCCAGCACGGCGAGGTGAAGCCACCGCACACCGGTGACGAAGAGCACCGCGAAGAGCGCCGCCGAGTAGACGAGCGCGGTTCCGAGATCGGGCTGCACGAACACGAGGGCAACCGGCAGAGCTCCGAGCCCGATGGCCGTCCACACGGTGCGCAGCTCGCCGAGCCGGTCCTGCCGCTCGACGAGGAACCCGGCGATCGCGAGCACGAAGAAGAGCTTCCCGAACTCGGAGGGCTGGAACTGGAACGGGCCGACGTCGATCCATCGCTTCGATCCGCGGATCGCCTCTGCGAACGCGAAGACGAACACCATCACACCGATCGTGCTGCCGTACAGGACCCGCCAGTACCGCTGGTACGCGGAGGGCGGCACGATCGCCGCCACGACGAGGCCGACGGCACCCATCGCGGCGGCGATGGCCTGGCGCCTGACGTAGTAGTCGGGCTCGCCGGGCACGTCGAACCGCGTGATCCCACCGATCGCCCAGAGGCCGTAGCCGACGAGCAAGGCGACCGCGAGCAGGAGCAGCACGTCGAGCCGCCGCACGATGCCGGTGAGATCGAGCGCGTCGAGCGGGCGCCGCCGGTAGGCGGCCGGTCGTTGACGGGCGTCGACGATCAATCCGTCTTCACCAGCACCTGGGGGCCCGCCTTGACCTTGAAGTACTTCTCGAAGACGCGGAGCGCGGTGGGGGCGGCAGCGGTGGAGCCGTGCCCGCCGTTCTCGATGAGCGCGCAGACGACGAGTCGCGCGTCGTCGCGCGGGCCGTAGCCGCACCACCAGGACTGATCCTCGAGGTGACCGGGAGGGTAGCCGGGGATGTTGACGACCTTCTCGGCAGTGCCTGTCTTGCCGGCGATCGGGATCGGGTAGCTGCCGAACACGCCCGACGAGGTGCCGTCCCGCGAGTGCGTCGCCGCGTAGAGGCCGTCCTGCACGGCGAGCAGGGCGGCGGGGTCGACGCCGGCGTCGCGCGGCGGGTCGGGGGGGAACTGCTTGAGCACGACGGAGTCCTGGCCGTTCGCTCCGGGCTGCTCCACCCCGGAGACGAGGTACGGGGTGACGAGCTTGCCGCCGTTCGCGATCATCGCGTACAGCCGGGCCAGCTGGAGCGGCGTCACGGTGACGTCCTTCTGGCCGATCGCGAGCTGGATCGAGTCGCCGGGGTTCCATGCCCGGTCCCAGTCGCTCTTGAAGTGCTCCTTGCGCCACGCGGGGGTGGGTACGATCGTCTGCCAGCTCGGCGCCTCGTTGCCGATGTCGATGCCGGTGGGAGCCCCGAAGCCCCATTTCAGCGCCCACTGCTGCAGCCGGCTCCAGCCCGCTTTCCCCTGGGTGTAGAAGCGGTTGCCGACCTCGTAGAAGTAGGTGTCACACGATGTCGCGAGCGCTTCCGGCAGCGCCATGGGGCGGTTGACGTACGGATCCCAGTTCTTGAACACCTGCTTGTCGAGCCCGTATTCGGCGCTCGGGGTGCACTGGATCGACTGGTACGGCGAGAGCAGGTGCTCCTGCATGGCGGCGAGCGCCGTGACCGGCTTCCACGTGGAGCCGGGCGGATACGCGACCTGGGTGACGCGGTTGAGGCCCGGGAAGTTCGCTGCCTTGGCGGCTGCGTCGTCGACGAGGGGAGCGATCTTCTGCGGATCGACCCTCCCGACGTAGACGGAGGGCTTGTACGTCGGATACGACGCCATGGCGAGAATGGCGCCGTCTCTGGGGTCGAGCGCCACGACGGCGCCGCCGTCGGCGTTGAAGGACTTGTTCTGCCGGGCGAGGTCGATACCGGCCCGGAGGGCCTGCTCGGCTGCCCGCTGCAGCTCGATGTCGATGGTCAGGCGCACCGCTTTCCCCGCCGTGGCGTCCTTTCGCAGCTCGATGCCGCTCTGCGGCCGTCCGAGCGAATCAACCCTGATCTGGGCCAGCCCGGGCTTGCCGCGCAGGTACTCGTCGAAGGACGACTCGACGCCCGACTTCCCGATCTTGTCGCCGCCGCGGTAGCCGGCCTTCTGCTTCTCCTTGTCCTTCAGCTCGCCGGGAGAGATCTCGCCCACGTAGCCGAGGATCTGCGCAGCGAGCGACTGGTACGGGTAATGGCGTAGCGACGTGCCCTGGATCTGGACTCCGGGGAACTCGCTCTGGTGCTCGTACAGGTAGTCGACCTGGTCGTCGTGCACCGCCGTCTTCACGGTGATCGGCGTGAGCGGGTCGCCCTGGCGCTGGTCGACCTCTTTCGCGAGCCGGCCGGGCGCGACGTCGAGGACTGCTGCCAGGCGCTTGATCATGTCGTACCGACCTTGCTTGGGCAGGTCGCCGACCCAGAGCTTGACCGCGGTGCCCGGCACGTTGCCCACGATCACCCGGCCGTTGCGGTCGAGCACCGGGCCGCGCGGCGCCTCCACGCGGATCGTCCGCAGCTGGTTGTTCTGCGCCGCGTCGAGGTAATGGTCGCCCGACAGCACCTGCAACGACCAGAGCCGGAACAAGAGCACGCCGAAGACGGCGATCGCGATCGCGCCGAGGATGCCGACGCGTACTGCGAGCCCCGGGGTGAGCCGGTGCGGGGCCGAGAGCTTCTCGTCGGGCGGGAGGAAGCGCCGCGACGGGCTGCGCCGTTCCGCGTACGGTGTCGTGGAGCTAGACAAGCAGCTCCACCTCCCGCGCGCGCTGCGTCCGCTCGCCGCCGCCGACGAGACGTCTCACGGCCGTGTGCACCGGATAGGCGAGAACGGCGTTGAGCAGCATGCCCGGCAGCACGGGGAGCAGCGCGCCGCGGGCGGAAACGGGTTCACCGAGCATGAACGTGAGGACGTAGGCAGCGATCCCGTAGAGGGCCGTGATCGCGATGACCGCGAGCAGCGGAGCGTACGCCCGGTCGCGGCCCATGGTCTCGCCGTAGCGGCCGGCCCAGTAGCCCGCGAGGGTGAGCAGGAGCGCCACGAGCCCGAGCGTCCCGAGCGTGGCGACGTCGACGATCAGCCCGGCCGCGAACCCTGCGATCGCTCCCGCGAGCGCACCCCTGACGAGCGCGACCGAGACCAGGACGACGAGGAGCAGGTCGGGCGTCGCGCCGAGCACCCGGACGGACGAGATCGCCGAGACCTGGAAGATCGAAGCGACGAACACGACCCCGGCGAGGCGGGCTGCGACGGAGGGGCTCACGGGAGCGACTCGGCCTTGCGCACGAGCACGAGCACGGCATCCAGGGCCGAGAGGCTCGCGAACGGCGTCACCTGCACCTGCTTGTACGGATCCGTGTCGGTCTGGCCGACGCTCGTGACCTTCCCGATGGGGATGCCCTTCGGATAGAGAGACGCGAGCTTGCTGGAGCGCCACCCCGCGGTCACGACCGTGTCGCCCACCTCCACGATCGCTTCCTTGGGGACGCGGTCGAGGATCAGGGTCGCGGCGGACGCGCGTCCGTGCCGGACGACGCCGGCGGCGTTCGAGTTCACGTCGAGGGCAGAGACGGCGAGTTGCTCGTCGGTGAGGAGCGTCACCCGCGCGGTGCTCGACGTGACGCGCGTGACGAGACCGACGAGGCCGTCCTCGGTGACGACCGGGGCGTTGACGGCGACGCCGTCCTTCGCGCCGACTGCGACGACGATCGCCTGCGCGAAGGCGCCGGCGGGTCGTGCGATCACGGACGCACCCAGTCCCTGGTAGTCGCGGGGGTAGGCAGGCCCGTCGCGGAAGTCGAGGAGCCCGCGAAGCCGTGCGTTCTCGCGCACGGCGAACTGGTTCTGGATCACCCGCTGGCGCAGCTGGTCGTTCTCTTCCTTCAGCCGCTTCGCGTCGGAGCGGGCGGCGAAGAGCGAATCGACCCAGGCATACGCGTCGCGGAACGGCTGTGCCACGCGCTCCGCGGCGATCTCGAACGGGCGCAACGCCGAAGCGGCTGCGCCCTGGGCCGAGGCGACCGGGCCGTCCTCCGACTGGCGGAACGAGAAGGTGATGAGCACGAGCGCGAGCACGACGAGCGCCCCCACGACCACGCGCCGCCGCAACGCGGTGGTGCTTCGGGAGGGAAACCTGCCTGCGGCGGGACGCCGGACGCTCACGCCCAGCACCGCCGTCCGTGCGGTGCGGTTTCGAGGCACAGAGGCCCAGTGTAGCCTGCAAGCAGGGCTTCGCTTCGCGAAGCCTCGGGAATCCGCTCACGCGGATTCCCGCCGCGCCAAGATCCCTGAAGCAGGGAACCTGTGCTGACCCGCAGATCACGAATCCGCTAACGCGGATCCCTGATCGCGACAACCCCTGAAGCCGGGAACCTGTGCTGACCCGCAGATCAGGAATCCGCTAGCGCGGATCCCTGATCGCGACAACCCCTGAAGCCGGGAACCTGTGCTGACCCGCAGATCAGGAATCCGCTAGCGCGGATCCCTGATCGCGACAACCCCTGAAGCCGGGAACCTACGGTTCCCTGTGAGCCCTCCCTCTTGGCGTCACCACAAACGCCCTGACGCCTCCGACGCGTCGCTGAGCGTGCCCGGCCGAAGGGGATAGTGCGCCAGCACAGACCCGGAGAGCCGGGCACGCTCAGCGGCGCGAGCGCCGGCTGGAGGGCGGCTCCGCCGCCCGCAAGCCGGCGCGCTCGGTGGCGTCAGCGGCGGCTGCCGTTGCGGCGGCGTGCGCGAGAGCG
>DAIOGR010000014.1:0-17918 GCA_036745155.1 Gaiella sp. | reverse complement strand
TCTGGCCGGAGAGGAAGACGTGGTCGCCGGAGACGATCGCCTGGGAGTACGGCCCTACGGCCGCCGGGGCGGTTGCGCTCGACACGGGCGTTCGCGGCACGCTGCGATCCTACGCGGAAACGGAACGCATGCCGTGCCTCTGCGGCGTCTCGTAACGTTGCACCTGAAACCCCGGGCGTGCAAAGCGCGCCCTTTTCAGGATCACGACGGTCAGCTGCGCAGCAGCTGCCCACCGTGCAAAGCGCTAGCCGAGCGGCGGGGGCGGCGCGAGCGACCCGCCGTCGGGCGTGCGGACGCCGGGCACGCTCGCGAAGCGGAAGTCGACGGGAGAGCGTCCGGGCTGCACGGCCCAGGCGTGCCCGGTCTCGCCCGACCCGAGGGCGAGCCACACGGCCTCCGCCACGTCCGCGGCGGCGAGCAGCGGGAATCCGGCTGCGGCGAGTGCCTCCCGTGCGTCCCCGGCCAGCATGGGCGTGTCGGCAATGCCCGGGCAGACGGCGTTGATCGAGATGCCCCGGACGGCCAGGGCCGGAGCGACGCTGCGGACGAATCCGATCACGGCATGCTTCGTGGCCGCGTAGACGGGATCGTCCGGCATCGCGGTGAGGCCGGCGAGCGAGGCGGTGGCGACGATCCTGCCGCCGGCGGGCATCACCCGCGCCAGGCGCCTGACCCCGAGCACGACCCCGTCGACGTTGACCGACATCGCCCGGCGGTAGCCGTCGAGCGTGATCTCCGCCGGGTCGGACGGCCCGCCGAGCACGCCCGCGTTGAGGCAGGCGACCTCGCTGGGGCCGACCTCGTCCCAGTGGCCCGGCTCGGCCACGTCGAAGCCGGTCGTCAGGTCGAGCACTTCCACCTCCATGCCCTCCGCGCGCAGGCGGGCTGTGATCGCAGCTCCCAGGCCGGACGCGCCCCCCGTCACGATCGCCCTGGCAGCGCTCACGGGACCAGCACGACCTTGCCGGTCGAGCGGCGCTCCTCGATCGACCGGTGCGCCTCGCCCGCCTCGGCGAGGGGGAACGACGCGCCGACCACCGGGTGCACGATCCCGGCGGCCCAGAGGCGCAGCAGGTCGAGCGCCGCCTCGTGCACGAGCTCCGGGCGCCGCTGCATGAGCCGGCCGAGGTAGAAGCCCTGCACGCCGACGTTGCGGCCGACGAGCTGCGCCGGGTCGAGCTGCGGCCACAGGCCTCCCGCGAACCCGATCGCGATCGCCACCCCGAGCGGCCGCAGCAGCCGGATCGAGTCGGAGAACAGCTCGCCGCCGACCGGGTCGACGACGACGTCGACCGGCTCGATCTCGCCGAGACGGTCGTAGGTGACCGCCTGGCCGGCGCCCAGAGACCGTGGCAGCTCCAGCTTCGCCTCGGAGCCGGCCGTCGCGACGACGTCGGCGCCGAGCGCAGCGGCGACCTGCACGGCCGCGCTGCCGACCCCTCCGGCTGCCGCGTGCACGAGCACGCGGGCTCCCCGGCTCACCGTCGCCTGCCGTGTGAGCGGGATCCAGGCGGTCAGGAAGGCGGTCAGGAACGAGGCACCCTCCTCGAACGTCCCCTCAGAGGGAAGGTCGAACAGCCATTGCTCGTCCACCGGCGCCCGCTCCGCGTAGCCGCCGCCGGCCGGCCGCAGCAGGCCGAGCACGCGGCGCCCGCTCTCGGTCTCGCCGGACACCTCTACTCCCGGGATCCACGGAAGCGGGGGTGGCTGCGGATAGAGCCCGCGCCGGATCAGCGTGTCGGCGTAGTTGATCCCCGCCGCCCGCACGGTGACCTCCAGCTGCCCGTCCTCGAGCTCGGGCTCGGGAACCTCCCGGGCGACCAGCACCTCCGGCCCGCCCACCGCCTCCTGCACGATCGCGCGCACGGGTGCTGCTAGCGCCCCGTGAAGCGCGGCTCGCGCTTCTCGATGAACGCGGCCACGCCCTCCTGTCCGTCCTCGCTCGCGAGGCACCGCCGGAACGCCTCCACCTCGCGGCGCAGGCCCTCCTCCAGCGAGAGGTCACGCGTCGTGCGGGCGAGCTCGCGCACGACCGCGATCGCGTGCGGCGACCGGGCCGCGAAGGCTGCGGCGATCTCGCCTGCGGCGGCGAGCAGCTCGTCACGGGGCACGACCTTCTCGACGAGCCCCCAGTCGTACGCCGTGGCGGCGTCGACGAAGTCGCCGCCGAGGTTCAACAGCAGTGCCCGGCCGAGGCCGACGAGCCGCGGCAGTCGCTGGGTGCCGCCGCCCCCCGGGATCAGGCCGAGCTTGATCTCCGGCTGCCCCAGCTTGGCGTCCTCTGCGCACACGCGCACGTCGCAGCACATTGCGAGCTCGAGGCCGCCGCCGAGGCAGTACCCCTGGATCGCCGCCACGAACGGCTTACGCGCGGCGTCCATGCGGTGCCCGACCTTCTGCAGGCCGCGCGCCGCGCCGCCCTCGGACGAGGCCGACTCGCGCAACGCCGGGAACTCCTTGATGTCGGCGCCCGCCACGAAGGCCCGCTCGCCGCCTCCGCGCAGCACCACCGCTCGCGTCCCGTCGTCGCCGTCGAGCCGGTCGATCTCCGCCTCGAGCTCCTCGAGCAGCGCGGAGGAGAGCGCGTTCATGGGCGGGTTGTCGATCGTGACGACGGCTACGAGGCCGTCTTGCTCGGTGCTGATGAACGTTCCCATGGGCCTCCTCGGCTCGAAGTGATCGTGGTGCACGAGGGTGAGGCTGCGCCTCCCCCTACGACGCGAAGCGCTCCCGCAGCGCGGTCTTGCGGAACTTGCCGACCGCGGTCTTGGGGATCTCCTCGACGAACTCGAAGCGCTCCGGCAGCCACCATTTCGCGAAGCTCGGAGCCAGGAAGTCGCGGAGCTCCTCCCCTGTCGCCGTGGCGCCCTCGCGCAGCACGACCACGCCGAGTGGCCGCTCCGACCACTTCTCGTCCGGCACCGCGATCACGGCCGCCTCGAGCACGGCCGGGTGCCCCATCAGGGCGTTCTCGAGGGCGACCGTCGAGATCCACTCGCCGCCCGACTTGACGAGGTCCTTGACGCGATCCTGGATCTCGATGTAGCCGTCGGAGTGGATGGTGACGATGTCGCCCGTCCTGAACCAGCCGTCCTCGGTCCAGCGATCGGCGCTCTCGGGCGCCTCGTAGTAGGCGGAGGCGACCGAGACGCCGCGCACCTCGAGCTCGCCCATCGTGGCACCGTCCCAGGGCACGAGGCCGTCGCCGCCGCGGGCCCGCACCTCGACGAACGGGATCGGCTGACCCTGCAGCGCGCGCTTGTCGTAGGCGGCCGCACCCGTGAGGCCTACCTCCTGGCCGGGCCCGCCCGAGAGGGTGCCGACGGGTGTCATCTCCGTCATGCCCCAGCCGTGCGTGATGTGCAACCCGTGGCGCTCGGCGAACGCCTCGATCATCGCGCGCGGCGGCGCCGCACCGCCGACCGTCATCGTCCGCATCGCCGACAGGTCCCAGCCGCCGGGGTTCGCGTCGAGCGCCTGCAGGATGCCGAGCCAGATCGTCGGCACCCCGGCGGCGACGGTGACCCGCTCGCCCGCAAACGCCTCGAGCAGGCTCGCCGGATCGAGATGCTGCCCCGGGAACACCTGCTTTGCGCCGACGAGGGTGCAGCTGAAGGGGAAGCACCACGCGTTGGCGTGGAACATCGGTACGACGGGCAGGCACACGTCGCCCAGCGTCAGGCCTACCCCGGGGGCGATCGTCAGCGCGTGGAGCGCGATCGCACGATGCGAGTAGACGACGCCCTTCGGCAGCCCGGTGGTGCCGCTCGTGAAGCACATCGCCGCCGCCGCGCGCTCGTCGAGGTCCCGGTAGGCGAACGCCGATTCGTCGGCGTCGGCGAGCAATTCCTCGTAGTCGATCGAGCCCTCGGGTGTCGGCCCGTCCCCGACCGCGATCACGTGCTCGAAGTTGCAGCGGTCGGCGAACTGGGAGGCGAGCGGCCACAGCACCTTGTCGACCACGAGCACCCGGTCGCCCGCATGGGTTGCGATGTACGTGTTGTCGTCCGGATGCAGTCGCAGGTTCAGCGTGTGCGTCACGAAGCCGCCCACGGGCGCGCCGATGTAGGTCTCGAGGTGCTCGTGGTGGTTCCACATGAACGTCCCCACGCGATCGCCGTCCGCGAGACCGAGGCCGCGCAGCGCGACCGCGAGACGCTTGATGCGCGAGGTCACGTCCGCGTACGTCGTCCGGTGCCAGGTCTTGTCGGGAAGCCGTGAGACGATCTCGCGGTCGCCGAAGAGCTCGTCCGCCCGCCGGAGGATCGCCGGCACGTTCAGCTGGTAGTCCATCATCAGTCCTTGCAACTCACGCTCCTTCCCCGTCCAGGATGTACTCGGCCACCTCGGATCGGAGCTGGGGGCCTGAAGCCTCCCACGACTGGATCCACAGCGCCCGCTTGTACAGGCGGTGCAGCAGGTGCTCCCACGTGAAGCCGATGCCGCCGTGCACCTGGATCGACCGCTCGCAGGCGGCGACCGCAGCCTCGGCGCACTGCGACTTCGCCGCCGCCGCCGCGATGCGAGCCTGGGGGTCGTCCTCGGCGATGCACCACGCCGCCCAGAGCGCGAGCGAGCGGGCGAGCTCGAGCTCCATGTACGTCGTGGCGAGCGGGTGCGAGATCGCCTGGAATACCCCGATCGGCTTGCCGAACTGCTCCCGCTCGTTCGCGTAGCCGACGGCCAGCTCGAGGGCGCGGGCGCCGACACCGCAGGCCTCCAGGGCGAGCGCCGCGAACGAGCGGGCACGCAGCGCGGGCAGGACGTCGGTGCTCGCGAGCCTGCGGCCGGCCGTGCCGCCGCTGACGACCCCGAGCGGCCGCGTCTCGTCGTTCGTCAGCAGCACCTCGCGCTCGAACCCCTCCAGCTCGTGGAGCGAGTCGCCGCCCGCGATCGCCACCCGGGCCGCCGTGTCGAGGTCCGGAACGAGCGGTCCGAGCGCCAGCGTCCAGCTGGCCTCGCCGGCCGCCACCTGTGACTGCAGGTCGACGGGGAGCGCGGGGAGGAGGACGGCGACGGTCGACCAGAAGGGGGCGTGCGTGAGCGCGCGGCCCATCTCCTCGTGCACGATCGCCTCCTCCAGGAAGCCGAGCCCGGCGCCGCCGGCGCTCTCGGGCACGGAGACGCCCGTCCAGCCGAGCTCCGCGAGCTCCTGCCACGACGGCGACGGGTGGTCGGCCAGGAAGGCTCGCGCCTGGGCCCGTAGCTCGTCCTGCTCGGGAGTGAACGAGAAGTCCATCTCAGCGGCCTCTCGGCAGGCCCAGCACGCGCTCGGCCACGATCCCGCGCAGGATCTCCGACGTGCCCGCCTCGATCGTGTTGCCGCGGCTGCGCAGCTGGTGATGCTGCCAGTAGCCCCCGTAGGGTGCGTTGCCGGCGAGCAGCTGGGCGTCCGGGCCGAGCAGCTCCAGTGCGAGCTTCGTCAGGCGCTGGTTCGCCTCCGACCACTGCAGCTTCAGGATCGATCCCTCCGGGCCGGGCACGCCCGTCCTGATCAGGGCCGACAGCGAGCGGTACGCGGTGAAGCGAAGCGCCTGCAGCTCGATCCACTCCCGCGCGATCGCATCGCGCTGCACCGGCGTCGCGCCCCTGTCTCGGGCGAGCTCGACGAGCTTGCGCACGGCGACCTCGAGCGCTGCGGTGAGGGCGAAGCCGAGCGTGCCGCGCTCGTGCAGGAGCGTCGTCATCGCTACCTGCCAGCCGCCGCCGACGTCCCCGACGACATTCTCGACAGGCACTTCGACGCCGCTGAAGAAGATCTCGTTGAACTCGGCCTCACCCGTCAGCTGCCGCAGGGGCCGCACCTCGACTCCGGGGCTTGCCATGTCGACGATCAGGTAGGTGAGCCCCGCGTGCCGCTCCGACTCGGGGTCGCTTCGGGTGACGAGAATGCACCAGTCCGCGATGTGGGCGTACGACGACCACACCTTCTGCCCGTCCACGACGATGCGGTCGCCCTCCAGCTGCGCGCTCGTCCGCACCGCGGAGAGGTCGGAGCCGGCCCCGGGCTCCGAGAAGCCCTGGCACCAGATCTCCTCGGCGGAGAGGATCCTCGCCAGATAGCGGGCCTTCTGCTGCTCCGTGCCGTGGGCGATGATCGTCGGTCCCGCCATGCCGAGGCCGATCACCCCGAGGTGCTGGGGCGCCTCGGCGCGCGCCGACTCCTCCAGGAAGATCGCCTGGTAGCTGTAGGGCCTGCCGCCGCCCCCGTACTCCTTCGGCCAGGTCAGGCCCGAGTAGCCGGCCTCGTAGAGCGCCCGGCTCCACTCTCGCACCGAGCCGTCGTCGTAGCGGGCGGCGCCGCCGCGGTTGCCACGCAGGTCCTCCGTCAGGTTGGCGTCCAGCCAGCCGCGCAGCTCGGCCCGGAAGGCTGCTTCGTCGGCCGTGTCTCGGAGATCCACAGGGCGACTCTACTCGGCTGCCTCGACCGGACGAAAGGTGCGCGTCGAGGCAGCGGGCCGGGGCGAGGACGGCCCCTCGGGCGCTTAACCGGCCCTGAACGCCCGTGGAACGTCGCCCTGTCTACGCTCTGACGGGAGCGCCCGCCTCGGTGTCGCTCGAGAGACCTCGCCAAGGAGATCGCCCATGCCCGTTCCCGAGACCACGCCGGCCACCGCAGAGCACGGCCACATGCGCACGCAGCTCGAAGAGGCGCTCGTCGAGATCAAGCGCGTGATCGCGGGCCAGGAGGCGATGCTCGAGCGCGTGCTCGTCTGCCTCGTGGCGGGCGGCCACCTCCTCATCGAGGGAGTTCCCGGCCTCGCCAAGACGCTGACCATCAAGACCACCGCCGGCGTCCTCGGCGGCACGTTCCGGCGCGTCCAGTTCACCCCGGACCTCGTGCCCTCCGATCTTGTCGGCACCCGTGTCTACCGGCCCGACACGGGAGCGTTCGACACCGAGCAGGGGCCTGTCTTCTGCAACTTCTTGCTCGCCGACGAGATCAACCGGGCCCCCGCGAAGGTGCAGTCGGCGCTGCTCGAGGTGATGCAGGAGCGTCAGGTGACGATCGGTCACGACACCATGCCCGTCCCGGACCCGTTCCTCGTGATGGCCACCCAGAACCCGATCGAGTCGGAGGGCACCTACCCGCTGCCGGAGGCGCAGGTCGACCGCTTCATGCTGAAGGTCGTCGTCGGCTACCCGAGCCGGGACGAGGAGCTGACCGTCGTGCAGCGGTCGCTCGAGCGCGTCCCCGCGGTGCGCCAGGTGCTCTCCGTCGAGCGGCTGCGAGAGCTGCAGCAGGCGGCGCTCGACGTGTACGTCGACCCGTCGCTCGTGGCCTATGCCGTCTCGCTCGCCGAGGCCACGCGCAACCCGGCGGCGTTCGGCGTGGCCGGGGTGGCCGACCTCGTCGCCTACGGTGCGAGCCCCCGTGGCCCCATCTCCCTGGTCCAGAGCGCCAGGGCCCTGGCGCTCGTCCACGGCCGTGAGTACGTGCTCGGCTCGGACGTGCGGGCGCTCGCCAAGGATGCGCTCCGGCACCGCCTCGTGCTGACCTACCGGGCTCTCGCGGAGGGGAGCACCGCCGACGACGTGCTCGACGCGGTGCTCGAGAAGGTGCCGGCTCCGCCGCTCGAGCTCGGCAGGCCGATCGCGGCGTGAGCCGCGACGTCTCAACCTCGCCGCCCGGGCGCGTGAGCGCGCTGCGCGCTCTCACCGTCCAACCGACGCCGGAGCGTCCCGGTCCCGGGCAGATGCCGGAGGCGCTCCTTCGCGCCCTCGAGCTGACGATCGGCCGACGGGTCGACGGCCTGCTGGCCGGGGATCACCGCTCGGCCCTGCTCGGCCGCGGCAGCGAGCTCGCGCAGGTGCGCCCGTACATCCCCGGCGACGATGTCCGGCTGATCGACTGGAACGTGACTGCGCGCACGCAGGTACCGCACGTGCGCGCCCACCTCGCCGAGCGCGTCCTCGTGACGTGGGTCGTGCTCGATCGCACCGCGTCGATGGCGTTCGGGACGGCCGACCGCCGCAAGGACGACGTGGCCGTCGGTGTCGCCCTCGCGCTCGGGCACGCGGCGAGCGTCCGTGGCAACCGCGTCGGCCTCGTCGCCTTCGGCGAGGGCCCGGCGACGCCGCTTCCCCCCAGGCAGGGACGGGCAGGCCTGGTCGGCGTCTGGGCGGCGCTGCACGAGGGCGGCAGCGGCGTCGCGCCCGAGCTCTCCGGCGCGCTGGCGGGTGTCGCAGCGGCGGCCCGGCAGCGAGCGCTCGTCGCCGTCGTCTCCGACTTTCGCGGCCCGCTGGACTGGCAGGCGGGCCTCCTCCACCTCGCGGGCCGGCACGACGTCCTCGCCGTCGAGATCCGGGATCCGCGGGAAGGGACGCTCGAGGATGTCGGCGAGGTGTGGTTCGCCGATCCCGAGAGCGGCGAGCGGGTTCGCGTCGACACGTCCGACGCCCGCCTGCGACAGCGCTTCGCGCAGGCGGCCGCCGGGGAGCGACAGGACGTCGCGACCGTCCTCGCGCGCGTGGGCGCCTCGCACGTCGTGCTCTCCACCGACGGGGACTGGCTGCGGGAGCTCGCAGTCCACCTGCGGATGCTGCGGTGAGCTTCGCGTGGCCCGCAGCGCTCCTGAGCCTGGCGCTCGTGCCCGCTCTGGCCGCACTCGCCTGGGCGGCGGAGCAACGGCGGCGACGGGACGCCGCGCGATTCGGGACACCCGCGCTCGTCGCCGCCACCGTTCCCGAGCGGCCGGGGCGCCGCCGCTTCGTGCCGCTAGCGATCGCGCTCTGTGCGCTCACGCTCCTCCTCGTCGGGCTGGCGCGGCCGCACGCCGACCTGTCCGTGCCGCGACGTGAGGCGACCGTGATGCTCGCGCTCGACACGTCGCGCTCGATGGCGGCGACGGACGTGACGCCCAGCCGCTTCGCCGCCGCGCTTCGTGCGGCCGGGGCGTTTCTCGAAGCGGTGCCGTCGAGCTACTCGGTCGGCATCGTCTCGTTCTCCACCAGCGCCCAGGTGGTGCTGCGCCCGACGACCGACCGGGAGCAGGCGCGCGCCGCTCTGCGTGAGCTCAGGCTCGGCTCCGGCACGGCGATCGGCGAGGCAATCGCCCGTGCCGTCGCGGCGGTGCGTCCCGACGCCGCCACGGGAGCCGCACCCGCCGCGACCGTCGTGCCGGCGACCGTGCTGCTGCTCTCGGACGGCGCCCAGACCTCCGGCGGCCTCACGCCGGCCGCCGCGGCGACTCAGGCCAGGCGGCAAGGCATCCCGGTCAACACCGTCGCGCTCGGCACACGTGACGCCGTCGTCGAGGTTCCTCTGCCCGGCGGGCTGAAGCAGCAGGTCACCGTGCCGCCGGACGCCCGCACGCTCCGCGCCGTCGCGCAGAGCACCGGCGGGCGCTTCTACGAGGTGGCCGACGCGGCCAGGCTGAAGGAGGTCTACGCAGACCTCGGGTCGCGGCTCGGGCGTCGCCAGTCCCGTACCGAGATCACCGCGGCGTTCGCCGGCGGCGGCACCGTGCTCCTGCTGCTCGCCTCGGCCCTGTCGATGCTCTGGACGAGGCGGCCTCTGTGAGGAGGCGCCTCGCGCTCGCACTCGCCGTCGCCGCCGTTGCCGCGACGGCCGCCGTCCCCGCCGTCGCGGCCGACGAATGCCGCGGGCTCCAGGTCTGCCTGCCCGTCGCCGGTCCCTGGGTCGTCGTACCGCCTTCGGGTGGCGCACCCGTCGAGTACGAGCTCCGTTGCCCGCTGCCGGGCTACGTCGTGGCGGGCGTCGACGTCCGCCTGGCCGACGGGGAGATCGACGTCTCGTTTCGGGGTGAGACCGGGAGCCCCGTGGCACCGGGAGTGACGACCAGGCAGGCACTGCTCTTCACGGCGCGCTCGACGGCACCGTCGCTCCGGCCCTCCAGCTTCCGGCCCTTCGTCGGCTGTGTGCCGACGAGCGGCGGCGGTGGACGGGCGCAGACCGCTTTCACGGCCACACCCCAGGGTGGCCTTCGTCCCACCCGCCCGCTCGAGCGTGTCGTCGTGACACGCCGCGTGGGGGAGGGACGCGCTGTCGTGAGGGTGCGCTGTCCCCGTGGGGCGCGCCTGCTCGGAGGAGCGCATGCCGTCGCGTTCCGCACCGAGACGCCGCCTCCGGCCAGGATCCTCGCAGCCGTGCGTGTCGCGCGGTCGGTCGCCGGGGGTGCGGTCGTCGCCCGCGTCTCGGTCGCCCCGGGGGCGCTCGAGGGTGCGCGGGCCGAGCTCCAGCTGCACGCCGTGTGCCGGAAGGCAGCGCCGTGAGCTTCGGATCGCCCCTGCTGCTCCTGTCGCTGGCGGTGCCGCTGGCGGCGCTCGCCGCGTACCTGTGGCTCGAGCGTCGCCCGCCGCGCTATGTCGTCACGTACCCGAACGTCAGCATCCTGGCCCAGGTCGCCGGGCGGCGCCGGCCGTGGCGGCGGCACCTGGTGGCGGCGCTGGTGCTGTTGTCCCTCACGGCCCTCTGCACCGGGCTCGCCCGCCCCAGGGTGAACCTGGCGCGGCCGTCCGAGCGGGCGACGGTCGTGCTCGTCGTGGACGTCTCGATCTCGATGAACGCGACGGACGTGCAGCCCTCCCGTTTCGGCGCGGCGCGTGAGGCGATCACCCGCTTCGTCGACGGCGTGCCCCGTCAGATCAGAATCGGGCTCGTCTCGTTCTCGGACAGCCCGGTGGTGATCACGCCGCCGACGACCGACCGGCAACAGCTCCGCGACGGGATCGCCCTGCTCACCACGGGATTCGGCACGGCGATCGGCGACGCAGTCGCACGCGGCGTCGAGCTGGCCAGGTCGGCGACGGGCGAGGTCGACACCGCGCAGACCGACACGGGTCAGCGGCCCCCGAGCGCCGTCGTCCTGCTCTCCGACGGGACGCAGACCCGCGGCCTGCTCACACCCGAGGACGGGGCGCGACGGGCTCGCGAGGCCGGTATCCCGGTGCACACGATCGCCCTCGGCACGCTGGCCGGCGTCGTCACCGTCGACCGCGACGGGATCCCCGTCACGGTGCCGGTGCCCCCCGACCGGGCGACGCTCGCCCGGATCGCCGAGACGACCGGCGGCAGGACCTTCGAGGCGACCGACGCCGAGCGCCTGCGCGCCGTCTACGAGCAGCTCGGTTCCGTCGTCGGCCGGGAGCGTCGGCCACGGGAGCTGACCGTGGGATTCGTCGCAGTCGGCGCGGCGCTGCTCGCGGCTGCCACGGCGCTGGCCGGCCTCTGGGCGCCCCGCCTGCCGTAAGCCGCTCGTGGGGTTGAGGAAACGTTGCGCCCGTTACCCGGGCGCGCGCAGCGCGCCCTTCAGAATCTCGTGGGTCAGCCGCTTAGCGGGTGACCCACGAACAGCAAGCAGCGAGTGGGGCTTCACCCGGGTCCCGCCGAACAGTAGGGTCCCCGATTCCTATGGCGACGCTGCTCTCGGTGCGCGGGATCACCCTCCGTTTCGGGGGCATCGTTGCCCTCGACGGGGTCTCGTTCGACGTGGAGCAGGGGCAGGTGGCCGGGCTGATCGGCCCGAACGGCGCCGGCAAGACGACCGCGTTCAACGTCATCACCCGGCTCTACACGCCCGACGAGGGAGAGCTCGAGCTCGAGGGGCGGTCGCTCCTGCGCACGCCGTCCTACCGGGTGGTCGAGCGCGGGATCGCCCGGACGTTCCAGAACATCAACCTCTTCAGGACGATGTCGGTGCTCGAGAACGTGCTCGTGGGCGCGCATTCCCGGGGGCGCTCGGCCACCGAGTCGGATGCCCTCGCGACGCTCGACGTGGTTGGCCTGCGCGAGCGCGCGGCCGTTCCCGCGGCCGCGCTCCCGTACGGGATCCAGAAGCGCGTCGAGATCGCGCGGGCGCTGATCGCGAAGCCGCGGCTGCTCCTGCTCGACGAGCCGGCCGGGGGCCTCAACCACGAGGAGGTCGAGGAGCTCGGCAGCTTCATCCTCAAGCTGCGGGACGACTACGAGCTCACCGTGCTGCTCGTCGAGCATCACATGAGCCTCGTCATGCGCATCTCGGATCACGTCAACGTGCTCAGCTTCGGCCGCAAGATCGCCGACGGCAAGCCCGCCGACGTGCAGGCCAACCCCGACGTGATCGAGGCCTACCTCGGCTCCGACGTCGAGGCCGACGCATGAGCGCGCTGCTCGAGCTGCGGGAGGTCGAGGCGCGCTACGGGCCCGTCCAGGCGCTGCGCGGCATCTCGCTGGAGGTTCCCGAGGGCGAGATCGTGGCCGTGCTCGGTGCCAACGGCGCAGGCAAGACGACGACGTTGCGCGCCGTGTCCGGCACCGTGCGGCGCAGCGGCGAGATCCTCTTCGCGGGCAAGCCGCTGCGTGGTGGGCCGGAGGCCGTCGCCAAGGCCGGGATCGCGCACGTGCCCGAGGGGCGCGGCACGTTCACCGAGCTCTCGGTCCACGAGAACCTCCGGCTCGGTGCGTACACGCGGCGCGACCGCGACCTGAGGGGCGACCTCGACCGCATGGCCGAGCACTTCCCCTGGATCCGCGAGCGCGGCGACCAGCAGGCGGGGACGCTCTCCGGCGGCGAGCAGCAGATGCTTGCGCTCGCACGTGCGCTGATGGGCCGGCCGCGACTGCTGATGCTCGACGAGCCGTCCCTCGGCCTGGCGCCGATGATCGTGCGCGAGATCTTCCGCATCGTGCGCCAGCTGAACGAGCAGGACGGGCTCACCGTGCTCGTCGTGGAGCAGGACGCCCGCATCGCCCTCGACACGGCCGGCAGCGCCTACGTGCTGGAGGTCGGCAAGGTGGCGGTGTCGGGGCCGAGCGCCACCTTGCGCGAGGACGACGCCGTGCGACGGAGCTACCTGGGGTACTAGTGGCCGCTCCGGGAAATCCCGCCACGCTTCGCGTGGCTGCAAACGCATCGCGGGGCGTTGTCCTCGGTCGCCCCGATACGTCCAGGTATCGGGGCTCCCTGCGTCCTAGCCCCGCTCGGTTTTCGCCGGCGAACCACGACGGGATTTCCCGGAGCGACCACTAGACCGATGACCGACTTCTTCCAGCAGGTCGTCTCGGGCCTCGCCTCCGGCGGCGTTTACGGGTCGCTCGCGCTCGCGCTCGTGCTGATCCACCGCGCGACCGGGGTGATCAACTTCGCGCAGGGGGAGATGGCGGCGTTCTCGACGTACATCCTCTGGACGTTGACGACGAATCACGGCTGGCCGTACTGGCCGGCGTTCGCGGCCACCCTGGCCGTCTCGTTCGCCGGCGGCGTCGGCATCCACCAGGCCGTGATCCGGCCGGTCGAGCGCGGCTCCCAGATCCGGGTCGTGATCGTCACGATCGGCCTGCTGCTGCTGATCAACGGCTCGATGACCTGGATCTGGTCGGGCGAGGTGCGTTCCGTCAAGAGCCCGTTCCCGACCCGAACGGTCGACATCGGCGGCGTCGCGATCTCGTTGCAGGACATCGGCACGATCGCGGTGTCGCTCGCTGCGGTGCTCGTGCTGTGGGTCTTCTTCCGTTTCACCAAGGTCGGCCTCGCCATGCGCGCCGCCGCCGTCAACCCGGCGGAGGCCAGGCTCGTGGGCGTCCGCGTGACCTGGATGCTCGGGCTCGGCTGGGGCCTCGCCGCCGTGCTCGGCGCCGTCGCCGGGATGCTGACCGCGCCCAGCGTGTTCCTCGACCCCACGATGATGCAGGCGATCCTCATCTACGCGTTCGCCGCCGCCGTGCTGGGAGGGATCGACTCGCCCATCGGCGCCGTCGTCGGCGGCCTGCTGCTCGGTGTCGGGCTCAACCTGATCGGCTCGTACGTCGACTTCGTCGGCGCCGACCTGCGGCTGCCCGCGGCCTTGCTCGTGATCCTGGTCGTCCTCTTGCTGAAGCCGGCGGGCATCTTTGGCAAGCCCCACGTGAGGAAGGTGTGATGCGCACCTCGACCGTCAAGGCGCTCGGCACGTTCCTGCTGCTCTTCGTGGCCGTCTACCTGCTGCCCGCGTTCGTGAGCGACTTCCGGGCCCAGCAGTTCGCGTACGTGGGCATCTACCTGCTCGCGCTCGTGGGCCTCAACGTCCTCACCGGCTTCACCGGCCAGATCTCGTTGGGCCACGGCGCCTTCATGGCTGTCGGCGGGTACACCACGGCGATCCTGATGGCCGATCACGGGGTGAAGGACATCTGGACGATCCCCATCGCCGCCGGGGTGGCGGGCGCGGCCGGCTTCCTCTTCGGCATCCCGGCGCTGCGCCTCTCCGGCATCTACCTCGCGCTCGCCACGTTCGCGATCGCCGTCGCCACGCCCGCCGTGATCAAGAAGTTCGAAGGCTTCACCGGGGGCGGCTCCGGCATCAACCTGTTCGGCACCCCGGAGCTGACTGCCTCGCTCACTCCGGTGCACGTCCTCGGCTTCGAGCTGAACTTCAACAACTGGCTGTACTACCTGTCCTGGACGGTCGCGCTCGTCGGGTACGTGCTCGCCTGGCTGCTGCTCCGGGGCCGCACCGGACGCGCGTTCCGCGCCGTGCGGGACAGCGAGACCGCCGCCGTCTCGTCCGGCGTCAGCCTGGCGCGCTACAAGACGCTCGCCTTCGGCGTCAGTGCCGCCTACGCCGGCGCGGCAGGCGCTCTGTTCGCGATCGCGACGACGTTCGTCAACCCCGACACCTTCCCGGTCGCGCTCTCCATCATCCTCCTCGTGGGCGTCGCCGTCGGTGGCCTCGGCTCGCTCGTCGGCCTGGTCGCGGGCGCGATCTTCATCCAGTTCCTGCCCCTGTGGGCCCAGAACGTGTCGAAATCGGCGGGGGCCCCCGCTGTCGTCTACGGGGCGATCCTGATTCTCGTCATGTTCGTGCTCCCGACCGGTTTCGCGGGGCTGCTCGCTCGCCTCGGTTCCCTAACAACCCGCGGCTACCATCGGCCGAACGACTCGTAAGCATCGAACCGAAGGAGACCGTTCACCGATGACCAGGAAGCTGGGGCTGACGTGCCTCGCACTCGCCGCGACGCTCGTGCTCGGCGTCACGGCCGCGTTCGCAGGCCTTGCCAGGGGCGCGGAGGATCCGGGCGTGACTCCGACCTCGATCCTGCTCGGCGGGACGTCCCCGCTGTCGGGCTCCGCCTCTGCCTATGCGTCCGTCGCCCGCGGCGCCGACGCCTACTTCAAGTACGTGAACGCGAAGGGCGGGGTGCTCGGCCGCACGATCTCCTACAAGATCGTGGACGACGGCTACAACCCGGCGCAGAGCGTCCAGGTGACGCGGCAGCTCGTGGAGCAGGAGAAGGTGTTCGCCGTCTTCAACTCGCTCGGCACCGAGCAGAACCTCGCCGTCCGCGACTACCTGAACGCGTCGAAGGTGCCGCAGCTGTTCGTCGCCTCGGGGGCCACCACGTTCGGACGCGATTACGGGAAGTACCCGTACACGATCGCGTTCCAGCCGAGCTACCAGGCCGAGGGCTGGGTCTACGGCAAGTACCTGGCGCGCACCGCCCCGGGCGCAAAGGTGGCCGTCCTGTTCCAGAACGACGACTACGGCAAGGATCTGCTCAACGGGCTGAAGAAGGGGATCCAGCGCTCCGCCGTCAAGGTGATCGCCGCTCAGCCGTACGAGGTGACTGCGTCGGACGTCGGCTCGCAGGTGGCGAAGCTGAAGGCATCCGGCGCCGACACGTTCGCGATCTTCGCCACCCCGAAGTTCGCGATCCAGTCGTTCGTGTTCGCCAACAAGCTCGGCTGGCAGCCGAAGCGCGTGATCAACAACGCCGTCTCCTCGGCCTCGAACATCATGCAGCTCGCCGCCGAGGGAGGCACGAACAAGGTCGTGAACGGAGCGATCTCGATCGTGTTCCTGAAGGACCCGACCGACCCGCAGTGGAAGAGCGACGCCGCCATGAAGCTGTACGGCCAGATCATGAAGAAGTACGCGGCAGGTGCGAACGCGAACGACGTCTACCACGTGTACGGCATGGCGGTCGCCTGGACGACGGTGGAGGCGCTGAAGAAGGCAGGCAAGGACCTGTCGCGCGCCTCGTTGCTGAAGGCGGTCGACAACCTGAACGCCTCCGGCAACCCGTTCCTGCTGCCCGGGATCGCCCTGAAGACGTCGGGGCAGGACCATTTCCCGATCGAGCAGATGCTGCTGCAGCGCTGGCAGAAGGGGTCGTGGAACTCGTTCGGCGGCCTGTGGGGGTATCGGGCTGCGTGAGCGGCGCGCCCGCGGGCGCGGAGTGCGGCCGCGGGCGCTTCTTGCTGCCGTCTCGAGTGATCGCACCGTCTGCAGGCGCGTCTAGGGTCCAGGCGCCATGTTGCCGACCTGGTTCCGCATTCCGCTGTGGCTGACGCTCGCCGTCGTGCTTGGTTCCGGCGCGGCGCTCGTCGTTGCGCCACGAGGGGCGACCGAGACGCTGCCGGCGGCGGACGTCGGCGTTGCGTTCACCCGCGGCTACCTCGTGGGCGACCCGAAGACGTGCGACCTCGCCGCGCCCGAGCTGGCAGCGTCGCTCGCGCGTGAGCGGAAGGCTCGGGATTGCGCCTCGTCGATGGCCGTTCGGCGTCAGAACAACGCGGTGGCCCTGGAACTGATCGAGCAGGACCGCCTGCGCACCGCGCACGAGGCGGCCAAGACGGCGTTCTCCGACCACATCGACGATCTGGCGTACCGCTCTGTCTGGTTCGGGAAGCGCTTCACGCTGCCGGCCCTGGCGCGAGCGATCCGCGAAGCCGACCCCAAGCTGCGGGTGCGTCTCGGCAACGGCCCGGCCGCCGCTCGGAGGACTGCCGAGAACGTCGTCGTCATCGACGCGAAGCGCTCGACGCCGAAGAACCTCGTCGTGTACGGCGAGTCGAGCAGCGGCGCCATCTGGCGCCTGACCGGTCGAACCACGGGCAAGCCGAGCCTGGCGCGCACCACCGTTCGCGGCGTCGTCACGCCGTTCCCTCCTGCCAGGTTGACGGGCTTTGCGATGGCGGCGGCGGCACCGACGGATCCGACGCTCGTCGTCATCACCGTGAGGGACCCGAAGCTCGACACGGTGGCCGAGCTACTCGTCGGTGTCGGGCCGGACGGCCTCGTGCACACGATGTTGGCCGGCCGTGCCGTCGTGCCGCCGGTCGCCGGTACCGGCTCCGCCGACCCGCTGGCGTTCGCTGCCGCGCTCACGAAAGCGTACGGGTCGTCGGCGAACGCCGATCTCTGCGCGCTCGTCCACCCGGCCCTCGTGACGCTCATCGGCGACTCCTGCACCGGAACCGGTGAAAGCTCGGTCACGGCGGACGTCACGACGCCGGAGCAGCGCAGGCTGAGCGCGGACGGCACGACGATCGTGGCCGTCTCGATCGGGTCCGGGGGGCAACGCATCACGCTCTTCAACCTCGCGGTGCCGACCGTGGACGGCTACAGGGTGACCGGGGTGTTCGTCGACGTCGGTGAGCTGCTGGCGCTGCTCGGCCAGCCCCTCTGACGGCCCGCGGTCCGCCGCGGGGACACCGCGCGCTTCACTATCCTGTGCACTCCGGCGCGAGGAGACCGCCCGGCGACAACCCGTCACCGATGGCCGACCTCGCCTCAGAGCTCCTCACCGCATCCCTCGACGACCTCATGGCCGAGGCTCGGCGGCTGCGCCTGGGAACGCTCGTCACGTACTCGCCCAAGGTGTTCATCCCGCTGACGACCCTCTGCCGCGACGTCTGCGGCTATTGCACCTTCGCGCGGCCGCCGCGCCGTGGTGAGCGGGCCTTCCTGAGCGAGGCGGAGGTGCTCCAGATTGCCCGCGCGGGTGCCGGCGCCGGGTGCACCGAGGCACTCTTCACGCTCGGCGACAAGCCGGAGCTGCGCTACAAGGTCGCCCGCGACGAGCTCGCCGCACTCGGCTGTGAGACGACGCTGGAGTACCTCGCGCGCTGCGCGAAGCTCGTGCTGGAGGAGACGGGCCTGCTGCCGCACCTGAACCCGGGCGTGATGAGCCGCGGCGAGCTCGCCATGCTGCGGCC
>DAIOGR010000013.1:8935-18415 GCA_036745155.1 Gaiella sp. | reverse complement strand
GCGGGAGCCACTCGCGGTCGGTGGTGCTAGTGATCGTGCACGCCGCATCCCAGCCATTCATGGCCGAAGGTGCGCATCTCGGCGACGAGTGGGAGGAGGGCTCTGCCCTTGGGCGTGAGCTCGTACTCGACGCGCGGGGGCGACTCGGCGTAGCTGCGCCGCTCGACGATGCCCTCGGCCTCGAGCGAGCGCAGCCGCTCGGCGAGCGTGCGAGGGCTGATGCCGGCGCACGAATGCTCGATCTCGGTGAAGCGGCGCGGGCCCTCGGAGAGGTCGTGGACGATCAGGACGGTCCACTTCGCGCCGACGATCTCGGCGCAGGCGGCGACGGAGCACGTCTCCGTCTCGTGAACCTGCAGCATTGTTCGTGTTGCCACAGCTGCAGTGTAATCGGTGAGGGAGCCGTTCGATATGCCCCGGTCGGGCGTCAGTCCCAGGGAGGCGGGTTGTGCACCCAGCGGCCGCCGACCATGGTTGCGACGACGGAGATCTCGCCGAGCTGCTCGAGGGGCGTGGTGACGGGGTCGCGGTCGAGCACCACGAGATCTGCGAGGAACCCGGGCAGGAGCCTGCCGCGCCGTCGCTCGTCACCTGCGAGCCAGGCGGGATTGACCGTGGTGGCCTGCAGGGCCTGCTCGATCGTGAGCGCTTCCTCGGGGCGCCAGGCGGGCCGGTCGTCGAGCGTGCGCAGGACCCCGGCCCGGATGCCGGCGAGCGGGTCGAGCTCCTCGACCGGTGCGTCGGAGCCGTTGGCGACGACGGCGCCCGAGTCCCACAGCGACCGGAAGGCGTAGGCGCCGTCGAGCCGATCACCCCAGAAACGCTCCGCGAGGTCGCGGTCGGAGGGTGCGTGCATGAACTGGACCGAGCAGGCGACTCCGATCGCGGCGAACCGGGCGATGTCCTCCGGGGCCAGGCACTGGGCGTGCTCGATGCGGTGTCGCAGCCCGAGCGGCTGCCAGATCTCCTTCGTCGCCTCGAACGCGTCCAGAGCCTCGCGGTTGGCGAGATCGCCGATGGCATGGACGGAGACGGGCCAGCCTGCGGCGGCGCCCGCGCGGATGATCTCGGCCAGCTGCTCGCCGCTCGTGATCCGGACGCCGGACCCGTCCAGCATGAGGGCGGTCTGCGAGCCGAGCGTGCCGTCCATGAACGTCTTCAGGTAGCCCAGGCGGAGGAAGTCGTCGCCGAGTCGTGACCGCAGGCGCAGCTCGGCAAGCTCGCCCACGTGGTCGGCGGGGAGCGACTGCCAGACCCGCAGTGTCAGGCCTTCGCGCTCGTGGATGCGGCCGAAGATCGAGGGCGCGCCGAGCCAGCCGTCCTTGTCGTGCACGGCGGTGACGCCGCGGGCGTTCGCGATCCTGATGCCTTCGCGGGTGGCGTCGACCCACTCGCTCTCCTCGACCGTGACGAAGCGGTCGCGGAAGCGCCAGGCGGACTCCTCCCGCAGGATCCCGGTCGGCTCGCCGGCGTCGTCGCGCTCGACGACCCCTCCCGGCAGCTCGAGCTCGCCGTGCGCGAGCGCGAGGGCGGCCGAGTTGAGCCAGAGGGAGTGGTAGTCCTTCGACCAGAGCGCCGCGGGAGCGGTACCCGTGATCGCGTCGAGGGCAGCACGCGACGGCTTCTCCGCCCACGCCGCGTCACGCCAGCCCGTGCCCCTGATCCACGTGCCGCGGCGGGAGTGGCGGGCGACGCGGTCGAGCGCCTCGGCGACGGAGGCCGAGCCTTCGAGCCGAACGTCGCTGCGGGCGAGCGCCCAGGTCGGGAAATGGACGTGGGAGTCGCTGAAGCCGGGGAGGACGCAGCGGCCGGCGAGGTCGACCCGCTCGGGGGTGGGGAGCGCGTTCTCGTGGGTGCCGACGCCGCCTGCGATGTGGGCGCCGGCGATCGCGAGGGCGGCGCACGTCGGCAGCGACGGATCCATGGTGCGGACGACGCCGTTGTCGAGGATCACGGCGTGAGTCTACGGTCGGGGCGTGGAGCCGCGCGGCGGGACGATCGTGGCCTCGGTCGGGAACTCCGCCGTCTCCGGGTGGAGGTCGAGGCGCGCGCCGGCACGGCACTCGGCCGTCGCGTACTCGCTGCCCTGCTTCGGCTCGAGTGCCTCCATCGCTCGGGCGAGCAGCTCCGCCTCGTCGCGTGGGGCGCCGAGCTGCAGCGCCGTCCACGCCATTCCCTGCAGCGCGTAGCAGTTCGTTGCCGCCTCGTCGGTGACGCCGGCGGTGTGGTATGCCTCGTGTGCGAGCACGAGCACGGCGTAGATCGTCCGATGTGCGTCGGCGTAGCACGGCGACTCGAAAGGCAGGGGATCCGCCGCATCCCAGTCGACGGTGCGCAGGCAGTCGAGCTCCGGGTGGCGGCTCTGCTGCCGGAACGACCGCAGGCGCCCGCACGTGCTCCGGGCCAGGAAGAGCCGTGGCTCCGGGGTGCCGTCCGCGCTGAAGCGAACCTCGCCCTCGCGCCACTGCACGTCGAGGAGCCCGCCCCAGAAGCTCTGGCAATCGACCTCGACCGTGCGTCCCGCCACGCCGGAGGCGACGGGCGCGAGCGCGTTCTCGAGCGAATGGTCGCCCCACCACTGCCACCCCACGAAGGCGAGCGGGATCGCGAGCGTTGCCGCGAGCAGCTTCATGCCCCGGTTATCGGTGGCGGCGCCCCGGTTCGGGAGGGTTACGGGCGAATCGAGGCCGGATCGACGACCTCGAAGGCGGAGCCCGGGACGGTGTGCAGCGAATGCAGGTCGTCGTTCGACCAGCGTGGGTCGGGGGCGCCCGAGACATACCAGTCGGAGCCGTTGTCGGCGACCACCATCCCGTACTCCTTCAGCGCCTGCAGGACGACGCGCGACTGGCGTGGGAACCTGCTGATGTCGTAGGAGCGCTTGAGCCGGAGGCGCAGGCCCATCGGCGGCAGCGACGCGTCGGCCTCGGAGGAGGCGAAATGGCGGGCGGGCCACACGTACGCCCGCCGCGTCCTCGACACGGTGAACCGCAGCGCATGGTCGATGCGGCCGCGGGCGACCTCGTCGTAGCGTGCCAGCCCGGGCAGGATCGGCAGGCCTGCAGCGTCGGCGGACGTCCATCCCGACGGGCGCAGCCGGTTCGAACGGAGATCCCAGATCGCGCCGGATCCGGCCGTCCAGCGCCCGCCTTGACGACGGAGCGCGAAGAGCTCGTAGAGCCGGCAGCGGTTACGGTCGACGATCAGCGCGTGGCGGTCGCCGTCGGCCTGCGGGCCTCCCTCGATCTTCACGCCCGCCGGGATCGGGTACGGGCCACGGTCGGACTCGTCCGCGTACTCGAACGAGACTGCGCTCCGCTTCTGGGCCGACGAGACCGTGGTGATCGGGATGCCGATCGGCCCTCCCTCCCACAGGCCGGAGCCGAAGTCGGCGTGCATCGTCTTCCCCGGGCCGATCGACGCGATCACCGCGGTCGAGTTCGCCGCCACGGGCAGGTCGTCCACGCGCCGGTTCCAGGGATTGTCGGGCGGGAAGACGGCGCAGTTCCCGGCACCCGGCAGCGGCGCCGCGATCGCGGCGGAACCTGCCAGGCCTGCGACGAGTGCGAGGAGCGCGAGCCGCTTCACGGGTCCACCGTCGGCTCCGGGAAGGATCGGGTCAACCCTCGTTCGGGGGCGTCGCCTTCGGGTAGCGCCCGCGCACCTCGTCCACGAACGCGGCCAGCCGGTCGGCCGTGCCGGCATCGTGGACCTCCAGCACGTTCTCGGCGTTCCGCTCGCCGGAGCGGGAGAAGTTGAACGAGCCCACGAACACGACGTCGTCGGCGACCACGAGCTTCGCGTGCATGAAGTCGTGCAGCGACGTCGGCGTCCACTTCGTGGACGTCTTGCCCGAGAAGGCCGCGCCTTCGAGCACGGTGCGCAGCAGCGGGATCTTCCACTCGCTCACGCCGTTCGTGCGCCACTGGTGGAACACCTCGTCCACCTGGGTGTCGTCGATCACACCTGCGACGTCGCAGCGCCGCTCCTTCACGACCTCGACGAGCGTGCCGAGGATCGGCCCCGACGTCAGCACGGGCGAGGCGATGCGGATGCGCCGCCGGGCGCGGCCCATCATCTTCGCGACGCGGTGGGAGAGTGCGTCACCGTACTCCGGCGTGAACCAGGCGCGGATCTCCGTGCCCTGCACGTCGACGGGGCGAGGCTCGACCTTGCCGGTGTGCTCCACGTGTCCGCTGTTCCACAGCTCGTCCATGTTCAGCGTGAACGCGTGGGCGAGCGCAGGTGCCGCCAGGACCCGCACGATCACGTTCTCCTGCCGCGCCCACGAGTCGTCCGTCCAGTTCGTGGAGCCGGTCCAGACGTCCGTGGCGTCCCTCACCACGTACTTGTGGTGCATCAGGTCCGGGATGCCGGCGATGCCCCGTGTTGCCACCGGGAGCGCCTCGATCGCCTCGGGCCTCGTCTCCGGCGGGGGCGGTACCGGGATGGGGCCCGGATGGTCGACGTTGTAGACGAGCCGTATCGCGACGCCGCGCTGGTGCGCAGAGAGCAGTGCGGCGAGCACGAGGCCGCCGGTGTCGGTCTCGAAGCGCACGTCGTAGAGCGCCAGGTCGAGGGTGTGCTGGGCGCCCGCGAGGAAGGCGGCCACCTCCCGCGCGATCGCGGACGGGCTCTGACCCCCGTCGGTGAGCGTCGTCAGCTCGACGGCCACGCCGGTGCGTCCGTGCCGCTCCTCTTCGCATCCTTGTAGGCGCGCTTCTGTGCCTGGTAGCGCTCGAGCGCCTCCGGCGAGTCGACGTCTCCCAGCGTGGGGTGCGGAGGCGCGAGCTCGGCGGCCGCCGCCACGCCGAAGCGCTTGGCCAGCACCGCTGCGAACGACTTCACCTTCATCTCCCCGAAGCCTGGCAGGCCCTCGAGGCGGCGACGCAGGTCGGCGGCGTCCTCCGCCTCCGTCCAGACGCGCGACGCGTCGTCGCCGTACTCCGATGCGATCACGGCGCAGTGCTCGCGCACCCGCTTCGCCATGTTCCCCGGGAACCGGTGCAGCGCCGGCTTCTCCCGGAATACCTGCTCGAGCTCGTCAGGATCCATCGCTGCGATCCTGGCAGCGTCGAGGCCCCCGAGCCGCCGGGACAGCTCGAGCGGCGACGAGAACGCCTTCTGCACGGTCACCTGCTGGTCGAGCACGAACCCGATCGTGAGCGCGAGCGGCTCGCGGGCGAGCAGCGCATCCGCCTCGGGATCGCCGGTGAAGTGCAGTGCCGCGGGCGTCATGGTTCGATCCTACTCTCCGCGGTACATTGGCCGGATGGACGCGTTGGCTGCACTCTCGCCGAAGACGCGCGCCTGGTTCGAGGGGGCGTTCGCGGCGCCGACCCCGGCCCAGCAGGCCGCCTGGCCGGTGATCGCGACCGGTGCGCACGTGCTCGTGCAGGCGCCGACCGGCTCGGGCAAGACGCTCGCCGCCTTCCTCACCGGCATCGACCGGCTCGACGCGAGTGCCGGCGAGGGGCTGCGGCTCCTCTATGTCTCGCCCTTGAAGGCGCTCAACTACGACGTCGAGCGCAACCTGCGGGCGCCGCTCGCGGGCCTCGGCTCGCGACTCACGGTCGGTGTGCGCACCGGCGACACCGACCAGCGCGAGCGCCGCCAGATGGTGCGCACGCCGCCCGACATCCTGATCACGACACCCGAGTCGCTCTATCTCCTCCTCACCTCGCAGGCCCGGGAGATGCTGCGGGGGATCGAGACCGTCATCCTCGACGAGGTGCACGCTGTCGCCGGCACCAAGCGCGGCGCCCATCTCGCCGTGTCGCTGGAGCGGCTCGCTCGTGTGACGGACCGCCCGTTTCAGCGGATCGGCCTCTCGGCCACGCAGCGACCTCTCGAGGAGATCGGCCGCTTCGTCGCCGGCGGCCGTCCCATCGAGCTCGTGGACGCCGGCTCGCGCAAGGCGCTCGACCTCGAGGTGGTCGTCCCGCTCGAGGACATGCGCGAGCTCGGCTCGAACCTCGGGCTCGCGCAGCCGGTCCTGCCCGACGGTGTCGAGATGGCATCCGGCTACGAGCCGTCCGCCCGCTCGATCTGGCCGTCGATCTACCCGGCGCTCCTCGACCTCGTGCGGCAGCACCGCTCGACGATCGTTTTCGTCAACAACCGCCGGCTCGCCGAGCGGCTCGCGGCTCGGCTGAACGAGCTGGCGGAGGAGGAGATCGCGAGGGCGCACCACGGGTCGCTGGCCCGCGAGCAGCGCGTCGAGATCGAGGAGCTCCTGAAGGCCGGCCGGATCCCGTGCCTCGTCGCGACTTCGAGCCTCGAGCTCGGCATCGACATGGGCGCTGTCGACCTCGTCGTGCAGGTCGAGAGCCCGAAGTCCGTCGCCCGCGGCCTGCAGCGGGTGGGGCGGGCCGGGCACGATCTCGACGCCGTCTCGAAGGGCCGTATCTTCCCGAAGTTCCGCGCCGACCTGCTGGAGTCCGCGGTCGTCGCCAAGGCGATGCGTGAGGGGGCGATCGAGGAGACGGCGATCCCCCGCAACCCGCTCGACGTGCTGGCACAGCAGGTGGTGGCCATCTGCGCCGAGGACGAGATCGCCGTCGACGACCTGCACGAGCTCGTCCGCGGCGCCTACCCCTTCGCGGAGCTGTCTCGCCAGCAGCTCGAGAACGTGCTCGACATGCTCGCCGGCCGCTACCCGTCCGACGAGTTCGCCGAGCTGCGCCCGCGCATCGTCTGGGATCGCACCGCAGGCGTCGTCAGGGGCCGGCAGGGGGCCCGCCGGCTGGCCGTCACGAACGCCGGCACCATTCCCGACCGCGGCCTCTACGGCGTCTTCCAGGTCGACGGCGGCAGCCGTGTCGGCGAGCTCGACGAGGAGATGGTGTACGAGGCGCGCCAGGGTCAGACCTTCCTGCTCGGTGCCTCCACGTGGCGCATCGAGGAGATCACCCGCGACCGGGTGCTCGTCTCGCCGGCGCCGGGCGTGCCGGGCGCCGTGCCCTTCTGGAAGGGCGAGGGGATCGGTCGTCCGTACGAGCTGGGCGAGAAGATCGGTCGCACCACCCGCGAGATCGTCGCTCTCTCCGACGCAGACGCGCTCGTCCGCCTGGACGGCGACTACCACCTCGACCGGCTCGCGGCACGGAACCTGCTCACGTACCTGCGCGACCAGGCGGCGTCGAGCGGCGGCGTCGTCCCCTCCGATCGCACGATCGTGGTGGAGCGCTTCCGTGACGAGATCGGCGACTGGCGCGTGTGCATCCTGACCCCGTTCGGTGGACGCGTGCACGCCCCCTGGGCGATGGCGCTCGGCGCGCGCCTGCGCGACGCGCTCGGTCTCGAGGTGCAGTCGATCTGGTCGGACGACGGAATCGCGCTGCACTTCCCTGAGGCGGACACGCCGCCGCCGGTCGCCGACCTGATGGTGGCGCCCGACGAGATCGAGGAGCTCGTCGTGCAGGAGGTGGGACAGACCGCGCTCTTCGGCGCCCGCTTCCGCGAGAACGCCGGGCGGGCGCTCTTGATCCCGCGCCGGCGCCCCGGCCAGCGCACGCCGCTGTGGCAGCAGCGCCTGAAGGCCCAGAGCCTGCTGCAGGTTGCGCGCAAGTACGGGTCGTTCCCGATCGTGCTCGAGACGTACCGCGAGTGCCTGCAGGACGTGTTCGACCTGCCGGCGCTCAAGCGGATCCTGCACGGCCTGCAGACACGCGAGCTCGACCTCGTCGAAGTCGAGACGGCCTCCGCCTCGCCGTTCGCCTCGTCGCTCCTGTTCGACTACATCGCCACCTACATGTACGAGGACGACACGCCCGCGGCGGAGCGGCGTGCGCAGGCGCTGTCGCTCGACCGCGACCTGCTGCGCGAGCTGCTCGGCCAGGAGGAGCTGCGCGAGCTGATCGACCCGGTCGCGCTCGCCGACGTCGAGGCGCAGCTCGCCGGCGACCCCCGCACCCCCGACGAGCTGCACGACCTGCTGCGCCGCCGGGGCGACCTGCGAGACGACGAGGTCGATCCTGCGCTTGCCGCGCTGCTCGAGGCCGAACGGCGCGCCTTGCGGGTGCGGGTCGCCGGTGAGGAGCGGCTGATCGCGGCCGACGACGCAGGCTTGTTCCGGGACGCCCTCGGGGTGATGCCGCCCGGAGGCCTGCCGGCCGCGTACCTCGACACCGTCGTCGATGCCCTCACGGTGCTGCTCGCACGGTTCGCCCGGGCCCGCGGCCCCTTCACGACGGACGAGGCGGCGGTGCGCTACGCACTCCCGCCGGAGCGCGTGGGGGAGGTGCTGACGGCGCTCGAGCGGGACGACCGGCTCGTCCGCGGCGAGCTCCGTCCCGGCGGTGTCGAGCGTGAGTGGTGCGACCCGGAGGTGCTCCGGCGCCTGCGTCGCGCATCGCTCGCGGCGCTGCGCCGCGAGGTCGAGCCCGCCGAGCGGGCCGCTCTCGGGCGCTTCCTCCCGGTGTGGCACGGAATCGACCGGCGCGCCACCCTGCACGAGGCGCTCGTGCCCTTGCAGGCGCTCCCGCTGCCGGTGTCGCTGTGGGAGACCGAGGTGCTGCCGAGGCGCGTGCCCGGCTACCAGCCGGCCTGGCTCGACGGGCTCTGCGCCTCCGGCGAGGTCGTCTGGGTCGGTGCCGGCCTCGACCGGGTCGCGCTCTTCTTCCGTGAGGATGCCGCTGTGCTCGGCGCGCCCGTGGGGGCGGCGCTTCCGGAAGGCGAGGCGGCGTCGGCGCTGCGGGAGGCCCTCGCCCGCTCCGCGGAATTCTGGCAGGACATCCTGCAGGCGACGGGCCTGGACGCGGAGAGTGCGCTGCCCGCCCTGTGGGAGCTCGTCTGGGCGGGCGAGGTGACGAACGACGCCTGGACGCCGCTGCGGGCGGAACGCCGCTACGGCACACCCGTCGCGCCTCGTCGGCCGCGCAGGTTCTCTCGCGCGCGCAGTCTCTCGTCCACGTCGACGCAGGGCCGCTGGTCGCTGGCCTCCCGGCTCTTCCCGGCCGGCGGTGGCGATCGGCGCGCCCTCGCGGAGCTGCTGCTCGAGCGCCAGGGCATCGTCGTCCGTGACGGCGTGCGCGGCGAGGGCATCACGGGTGGATACGGAGCCGTCTACGGCGAGCTTCGCGCTCTGGAGACGATCGGCAGCTGTCGGCGCGGCTACTTCGTGGAGGGCCTCGGGGGCGCCCAGTTCGCCCTGCCGGGCGCGGTCGAGCGGCTGCGCGAGCTGCGCTCCGACGCCGGTGTGGGGGCGCTCGTGCTCGCCGCCGCCGATCCCGCGCAGCCGTACGGCGCCGCACTCCCCTGGCCCAGGCGTGCGGGAGCCCGTGCTGCCCGCGTCTCCGGAGCGCACGTCGTCCTGCTCGACGGCGAGGCCGTGCTGTTCGTCGAGCGGGGCGGACGCACGCTCGTGCCGTTGCGCGACCCGGACCCCGAGTGGCTGCGCCCGGCGCTCGCCGCGCTCGTCTCGCACGTGAAGCAGCGGGGCGGGAAACGCCTCGCGGTCGAGCGCGTCGACGGTGTGCC
>DAIOGR010000013.1:6286-8835 GCA_036745155.1 Gaiella sp. | reverse complement strand
ACGTGAAGCAGCGGGGCGGGAAACGCCTCGCGGTCGAGCGCGTCGACGGTGTGCCTGTGGCCGAGAGCGACGTGCTGCCGCTGCTCGTCGAAGCGGGATTCCTCGCCGGGCCGCGCCGGGCTGTGCTGCGGCCGTAGCCCTCGACGCCGTCGGTCAGCTACCGTCGCTCGGGATGAACCTGTTTCGCTTCATTCCCGGGTACAAGGAGGAGATCTACGGCCCGGGCAAGGAGCCGCTGCTGCTGCTGCTGCTCTCGCTCGTGCTCGCTTTCGCGCTGACCCGCCTCTACACCCGTCTGGCACGACGTCACGGCTGGGGTAGCGGCCGGCTCGGCGGCGTCCACGTCCATCACATGGTGCCGGGGATCGTGCTCGTGCTCGTCTCCGGGGTGATCGGCTTCTCGACCTACCAGAACCTGGCGGTCGTCGATCTCTCCGCCATCGCCTTCGGCGCCGGGGCTGCGCTCGTGCTCGACGAGTTCGCGCTCGTGTTCCACCTCGACGACGTGTACTGGCAGGACGAGGGGCGCCAGTCGGTCGTGGCGACGGTGCTCGGAGCGGCGGTCGTGTCACTGATGCTCGTCGTGACCGCGCCGTTCGGTATCCACAACGAAGCACTCGGCGACCGCAATCGCCTGATCGTCTTTGCCCTGCTCGGTCTCAACGCGGCGTGGGCGCTCGTCTCGTTCCTCAAGGGCAAGCCGTTCGTCGGCACCGCAGCGGTGTTCGTCCCCTTCGTCGGGCTGGTCGGGGCGATCCGGCTCGCGCATCCGCGCTCACCCTGGGCGCACCTCTTCTACGACGACGACAAGCTGCGTCGGGCCGCCGACCGCTTCGACCGTTGCCTGGGGCAGCGTGTGCGGAACCGCGTCGTGTCGACCCTCGGAGGCTTCCACCATCAGGCAGGCGACTCGGATGGAGCGACGACCTCGCGCTCCGCCTGAGTCTCTAGATCGAGAGGAGCAGGCCGAGGACGACGCCGAAGAGGAGATGCCGGAACGTCGCCTGGGCGAACGCCCGTCCGGAGCGGGCCATCGGCGGCAGCTCGGGGGCGCCGCGGGCGGGATGGAAGCGATCGGTCAGCAAGGTGAGAGGGTAGGTGAGCAGGTGCTCCACGATCGCGAACGCGATCGCGAGCCAGAGCACGCTGCCCCCGGCCCATTCGTGAATCGCCCAGACCACGATGCCGGCGACCCCCCCGTTCACGAGGTGGAGGGCCCAGCCGGCCGGCCGCCACGACGGCCCGCGCGTCACGAGCTTGCCGAGGAGCGCGATGTCCGAGTACGGGAACCGGAACGCGCGCCGGTCGAGCGGCTCGAGCAGCCCCCACGCAGCCGCCGCGGCAGCACCCGCGGCGAACGCCTGCACCCACGAGCTCATCCGTCTGCCAGCGTGCGCAGCTGCTCGACGGCCCGGTCCAGCCGAGCGTCCGCATAGACGGCGCCGATGGCGCGCGCCGCTCCACGGTCGACGCCGGGGCCGCCGACGACGAGCGCGGGCCTCGACCGGCGTGGCAGGTCGCCGAGCTCGTCACGCAGCTGGGCGAAGGAGGCTGCACGGGTGGAGCTGAGGCAGACGATGGCCGCGCCGATCGCTTCGGCGAAGTCGATCGCGTCCCACGTCGGCGTGTTCGTCCCGAGGTACTCCACTCTCCAGCCGTCGGCTCTGAGCATGACGGCCAGCATCATGAGCCCGATGTCGTGATGCTCGCCGGGGGCGCAGGCGAGAACCGCGGTACCGCGCGCGGCACCGCGGGAATCGGAGAGCAGCCGGTCGAGGCGCGTTCGCACCTTGGCGGTGATCGCGTGCTCGTGGGCGACCGAGGTCTCCCCGCGGCCCCATGACTCACCGACTGCGTGCAGCGCCGGGGCGATCACCTCGGCGAACGCCTGCTCGAGCGGGAGCACCGCGAGCACCTGGTCGAGCATCCCCGACGTCAGTGCCGGATCGTCGCCGAGGGCAGCTGCGATCAAAGCGCTCCGCAGCTCGGGGGGATCGCTGAGGGGCGGGGCTCCCGTCTCCTGCAAGACGCGTGCCGCTTCGCCGATGCGCCAGCCCTCGCCCAGCCTGTCGCGCAGCCACTCGACGCGCTGGAGGTCCTGCTCGGAGTAGCGTCGCTGCCCTCCCGCGGTGCGGATCGGCTGAAGCACGCCGTAGCGCTGCTCCCACTTCCGCAGCGTGTCGGGCGCGACGCCCGTGCGCCGCGAGAGGGCCGCGATGTTGAGGAGCGTGGTCATGTGCGTACCTGGACGAATTCTAGACTAACGGGCGCAACCGAGCCCGGTTGAGATGCTCCGGCGTCGCGTCGCGACAGTCGTGCCTGGAGGCAGGCACACACGATCTCCCCGGCGGTGGCGGGACTCGTGCTCGGGGCCGCTCGAGCCAACGCCCGTGTCGCCGGGGCGCCTGCCTGTGATAGACGCTGCGGACGTGCGATCACTGGTCTCCTGATGCCCGAAGGCGACTCCATCCACCGCGCCGCTGTGCGGCTCCGTCCACTCGTGGGGCGGCGGGTGCAGGCGGAGTCGCCTCATCCCCGGGGTCTGCTGA
>DAIOGR010000013.1:4904-6186 GCA_036745155.1 Gaiella sp. | reverse complement strand
CGGATCGAGGCCGGATCGTCTGTTGCAGACAGGAATCGCGCGTGCGAGGGCGTAGGGGGAGACGTGGCCGTACGCTCACCTCAGCTGCATCACGCCTTGCACGCTTTCACGCTCGGCGCGTTCGCGTTCCTGCTGCGCGAGCTGGACGAGGGCGGCGAGCTCCCGGTCGCGTTCGTCGAGCACGAGCATGCCGGCGGCCCCGCACTGTACGAGTATCGGCCGCTTGTCCACGCGTTCGCCGAAGGACACGCAGCCCGGCTCCGCGGCCGCGAGGACGCGACGATCGCCCTGGAGGAGCTCCGCCGCGAGCCTGCCGCCGCCATCTTCGCCCGTGCGCACGCGGGCCGACGTGTCTCGGAGGACGAGGCGCTGTTCAGGACCGTGCTGTTCGGCCTGCTCGTCTCGACCGCAGAGGCATGCGGCGGCTTCGACTGGGACGATGCAGCCTTCGAGCGCGCCTACGCCGAGCTCGAGCACTCCCTCTTCGGTGAGCATCGAACCTACACCGCCGTCGCGCCGCTCGTCGGGATCTCCGTAGCGACTCAGCTCGAGCTAGCGGCGGGCGTCCGGGTGCGCGCCGTCGCCGATGGAGAGCTCGCTCGCCACTGGCCCGAGGCGAGTTCCCTGGTGCCGGCGGGCTTCGGGCGCGAGCCCGACCGCTTCGCCGTGCTCGAGCTGCGTGCGGCGCTGACCGCAGGCGAGGACCCGCCGGATGCGCCTGCGGAGTTCGCGGACGCGGTCAGCGCCATCCGCCTTGCGACCGCTGCCCCGCTCGCCGCCGGGCCCGTGCTGTTCGAGACGCTGGACGGCCGGCCCTTCGGGATCCGCCCTGTGCTGCCTATCGCCGCCACCCAGCCTCCCGGCGAGGCGACACGGCTCGACGCCTTCCGCGGCGAGCTCGCCCGCGAGCTACTCGCTCAGCTCGGCCGCGCAGACGCCGACACGGTGCTCGCAGAGGCGCTCGACCGCTGGGAGCTGTCCCTCTTCCAGCACGAGCCGTTTCGCTCTGAGCAGGTACGCGCCTCCCTGGCTGCGCTTTTCGGGGAGACCTGGCCGCTCCGCGCGGCCGTCCTGCTGGAGGAGAACGCGGCCGAGCGCGGGGCGCTTCACGCGGCCCTCACCGCGATGGCGGACGGTGACAGTGGCGAGGCGACGGCCGTCGACGCGGCCCGCAGGGCCCTGGTCGAGGTGCTGCAGCACGTCGACCGCATGTCCCTGCTCCGGGAGCTGGACGACGAGCTGCTCGGCGTCCGCGAGCGCCGTGGCCTGCGGCTGGCGGTCT
>DAIOGR010000013.1:0-4804 GCA_036745155.1 Gaiella sp. | reverse complement strand
TGCTGCACGCGCTCGAGGAGCGTGGCGAGCCTGTGCGCTGCCTCTCACGTCGTCCTGAGCTGCTGCAGCCGCACGTCTCTGCCACGACGGAGGTGGTGGCCGGAGACGTGCTGCGGCCGGAGACGATCGCTCCGGCCCTCGAGGGCGTCGACACCGTCTACTACCTCGTCCATTCGATGAGCTCGAGCCGTCCGTTCGACGAGGCCGACAGGGTGGCCGCCACTGCCTTTGCACGTGCCGCCCTCGAGGCGGGAGTGAAGAAGATCATCTACCTCGGCGGCCTGGGCGCGGGTGCGCTGTCCGAGCATCTCGCCTCGCGGCAGGAGGTGGGCAGGATCCTGCGCGAGTCGGGGGTGCCGACGATCGAGTTCCGGGCGTCGATCGTGATCGGCTCGGGCAGCGCGTCCTTCGAGATGATCCGGGCTCTGGTCGAGAAGCTCCCCGTGATGGTCACGCCGCGGTGGGTCCGTGTCCGCGCTCAGCCGATCGCCATCGAGGACGTGCTCGCCTACCTGCTCGCAGCGCTTGACCACGCGCCGGCCGGGGGCGAGCTGTACGAGATCGGCGGCGCCGACTCGCTCGCATACGTCGATCTGATGCGCGAGTACGCCAGGCAGCGTGGCCTACGCCGGAAGATGATTCCGGTGCCGGTGCTCACACCGCGGCTTTCGAGCCTCTGGCTGTGGCTCGTCACACCGGTGTATGCCGGGGTGGGACGAAAGCTGGTCGACTCGCTCCGGAACGAGACCGTGGTGCACGATCGGCGGGCGCTCGACGTCTTCCCGGTGCGCCCGCGGAGCGCCAGCGAGGCGATTGCCCGTGCGCTCAGGTTCGAGGATCGCGAGATCGCGGAAACACGATGGTCGGACGAGGCATTCCCGCAGGAACAGCCGTACGGTGGCGTCCGGCACGGGTCGCATCTTGTCGACTCCCGCACGCAGCATGTGCCGGTGCCGCCGGAGCGCGCATTCCTGCCGATCCAGCGCATCGGCGGCGCCACCGGCTGGTACAAGGGCGCGTTGCTGTGGCGGGTCCGAGGCCTGCTGGACGTGCTCGTGGGGGGACCGGGCCTTCGGCGCGGCAGGCGCGATCCCGTTGGAGTGCGGGTCGGGGACACGATCGATTTCTGGCGGGTCGAGGCGTTCGAGCAGGACCGGCTGCTGCGGCTTTCCGCGGAGATGAAGGTCCCGGGACGCGCCTGGCTGCAGTTCGAGGTCTCTCCGGACGGGAGCGGCGGCTCGATCGTGTCCCAGACGGCGATCTTCCATCCCGCCGGCCTGTTCGGTCTCGTGTACTGGTACGCCTTGTGGCCGTTCCACGGCTACATCTTCGGGGGCATGCAGAAGCAGCTGGCGGCGGCGATGCTGCATGCGCGCGACTGAAGCTGGGAACGGCGTCGTCACCTGGCGCAGGTGCACTCTCGGCACACTTTCGGCACAGACACGTAGCACCTGCTCCTCTAGCGTTCCTTCCGTGGAGGAGGCGCGCAGAGTGATCGAGCGACTGGCGCGGATCGAGGCGCTCGATCGCGCGACGGCAGACCCGGCGGAGCTGCTCGCAGAGGTGCGTGGCCTCCTCCGCGACGCCGAGGCGTGGGTGCGGGTGGAAGGAGGTGATGCCGGCGAGGAGGCGGTCGAGCGGCTGCGGTCGGCCCTCGCGCGTGACATGATCGGCGTGTGATCGCACACTGGGACGACGTCGCAGGCGTCCGTCGCGAGCAGGGGCACATCGCGGGCACGTGGTACTCGCTGACCGGCTCGAGCTCCGTCACGATAGGGGTGCGTCGCATCCGGGTCGATCCGGGGATGTGGTCGACGCCGCTCCACCTGGAAGGCTCGGAGGAGGAGATCTTCTTCGTGCTGGCAGGCGACGGCGTGTCGGTGCAGGACGGCGTCGACGGCCCGGGGGCGTATCCCGTTCGACCGGGGGACTGCCTCGTGCATCTGCCGCTCCGGCATGCGCACACGCTGCGGGCCGGTGCCGGCGGTCTGGATGTGCTCGCCTTCGGCGAACGCCACCTCGCTGCGAACTCCCTGCTGCCGCGCGCCGGCGTGTCGTGGCTCGGTCCAACCTGGGTGCTCCAGGGGCAGCCGGAGGACCATCCCTGGAAACGCGAGGCCGCGGTCGGGCCGCCGGCGGTGGAGCCGCTTGCAGAGCGCCCTCCGTGCATCGTCAACATGGACGAGGTCGACGTGTTGGAGCGGGTCGGCGCCACGGTGGCTCGGCGTTGCCGCGACCTCGGGCGGGCAGCGGGGTCGGAGCGGACGGGCCTCAGGGTGTACGACGTGCTGCCGGGCATGCTGATGAACCCGCCGCACAGCCACTCGGCGGAAGAGGAGATCTTCGTCGTGCTGGAAGGCTCCGGCACGGTCGACGTGTGGCCGCATCCACGTTCCGCCGGCGAGCCGGAGCGCTGGCCGGGAGAGCACGAGCAGCACTCCGTGCGCGCGGGGCACTCGATTGCGAGCCCGGCCGGCCGGGGCCGACCGCTCAGCATTCGTGCCGGCGCGGAAGGGATGCGGGCGCTCGCCTACGGGACGCGGGAGGCGAACGACATCACCTACTACCCTCGGTCCGGCAAGGTGATGCTGCGCGGCGTCGGCGTGATCGGTCGGCTGCAGCAGTTCGACTACTGGGACGGTGAGGACTAGTGGCGTCCTCGTCGGCGCCAGACTCGCCCGGTCGTGAATCCGCAGCACTGTGCTTGCAGGAGACCCGGGGACCGCGGTGAACGAGGCTTCGTCATGGGATTCGTCCGACTGTTGCCGCGGTCACCATCGCGTCGTGAGAACGCCGTCCTCGAAGCCGAGCCGGAGGTGCTCGTGACCGACCTGGTGCCGGAGCCATCCGTGCCTGAGACCTCCACGCCCGACCCGTCCGGCGAGCCGTCGCTCGTTACTGCCGCCGTCGTCCCCGTCCTCACGCCGGCTCCCGCTGTGGTGCCGCAGCCGGCCGTTCCGGGCGCGGTCGGCACGCGCGTGATCGCCTTCGCGAATCAGAAGGGTGGCGTCGCGAAGACGACGACGACGCTCAACCTGGGCGTCGCCTTCAAGGAGTTGGGCCATCGGGTGCTCTTGATCGACCTGGATCCGCAGGGCAACCTGACGATGAGCCAGGGTCTCAACCCGGACACGATCGAGACGTCGATGTTCGACGTGCTCGTGCGCAAGATCCCGATCTCGGACGTGATCGCCGAGCGAGAGATCGACCTGGCCGTCGCTTCGATCGACCTTGCCGGCGCCGAGCTGGCGCTGTCGTCGCTGATCGGCCGGGAGCGATCGCTCGAGAAGGCATTGCTCGAGGTGCGCGACAAGTACGACTTCATCCTCATCGACACGCCGCCGTCGCTCGGGCTGCTGACGATCAACGCATTCGTCGCGGCGACCGGGGTGATCGTGCCCGTGCAGTGTGAGTACCTGGCGCTGCGCGGCCTCGTGCAGCTCGAGAACACGCTGGCGATGGTGCGCGAGAACCTCAACCCGCACGTCGGCGTGGAGGGGATCGTGGCGACGATGTACGACGGCCGCACGCTGCATGCGCGCGAGGCGGTCGAGATCCTCGAGGAGAACTTCGGCCCGCTCGTGTTCAAGACGCGCATCCGCAAGACGGTGCGGTATGCCGAGGCGCCCGTGAAGGGAAGCTCGGTGCTGAAGTATGACCCGGCGGGCCCGGCCGCTGCCGCCTATCGCGAGCTGGCGAAGGAGGTGCTGCATGGCGCGCAAGCGCGCGAGCATGCGTGAAGGCCCGCTCGCCGACTTGTTCCGTGCGACAGAGGCCGCGCAGCGCCAGCAGGCAGGCCAGCCGCCCGGCGAGGAGCCCGCGGCGGACGCCACCTCCGAGGCCGAGCAGGAGTCGACGATCGACCCGTCGGAGATCGCCGCTCCACCTGCTCCGACGGTGGCAGGGCGTCGCCGCCAGGCGGCGCTCGAGGAGACGGTCGAGCACGTCTACGACTTCGATGACGACCACGAGCCCGAGCTCACCCTCGTCACGTCCCCCGAGCCGGCACTCGTGCCCGAGGACACGGCGGTGGCCGCGCCCCCGCCGCCCCCGGTGGAGGCGAAGCCCGTCGTCACCAAGCCGGCCGAGCGGCCGCAGCCCCCGTATGAGCCGCCTGCGAGCCGCTTCCTGCAGCAGATGCCGGAGAGCGCGCCGCGCCTGAACGTGGGCGGGGAGGCAGCGTCGTACCTCGCGGTGATCCGTGTCGTGGGCGTCGGCGGCGGCGGCCTCAACGCCGTCAACCGGATGATGGACGCCGGGATCGCCCAGGTCGACTTCGTCGCCGTGAACACCGACATGCAGCAGCTGAACCTCTCGGAGGCGCCGGCGAAGATCCACATCGGCGAGGAGTTGACCCACGGCCTCGGGTCCGGCGCCGACCCGGAGACGGGCCGCAAGTCGGCCGAGGAGGCCTACGACGCGATCCGGGCGGCGCTGCGGGGCTCGGACATGGTCTTCGTGACCGCCGGCGAGGGCGGTGGCACCGGCACGGGCGCGGCGCCGGTTGTGGCGCGGATCGCGCGCGATCTCGGCGCCCTCACGGTCGGCATCGTGACGACGCCGTTCCGCTTCGAAGGAACGCGCCGCCGCCAGTCGGCGGACGCCGGCGTGGAGGCGTTGCGCGCCGCCTGCGACACGGTGATCGTGATCCCGAACGACCGGCTGCTCGAGGTGCTCGACCGCTCGACCTCGATGGTGGACGCGTTCAAGATCGCCGACGACGTGCTGCGCCAGGGCGTCCAGGGGATTTGCGACCTGATCACGATGCCGGGCCTGATCAACCTCGACTTCGCCGACGTGCGCA
>DAIOGR010000012.1:0-18882 GCA_036745155.1 Gaiella sp. | reverse complement strand
TGAAGGCGGCGAACATGATCAGGCCCGCCGCCGTGACGAGCCGGCCCGTCTTCTCGAGCCCCACCACCACCGCCTGCTCGTTCGACGCTCCCGCATCCCATTCCTCGCGCATGCGGCTGACGAGGAACACCTCGTAGTCCATCGAGAGCCCGAACAGCATGGCGAAGAGCATCACCGGGATCCAGCCCTCGATCTGGTCGTAGGAGATGAGGCCGAGCGGCTCACCCCAGCCCCATTTGAAGACGACGACGAGCAGGCCGTAGGCGGCGCCGATGGAGAGGCAGTTGAGGACGATCGCCTTGAGCGGCAGGAGCAGGGAACGGAAGGCCCGCACGAGCAGCACGTAGGTGGCGAGCAGCACCGCGACGACGAGCCACGGGAACCAGCTGTAGGTCAGGGTGAGGAAGTCCTTGCCTCCGGGCGGGCCGCCGCCGGCGACGACCTCTGCCGCGGCGGGAAACGCGGCGGCCGGCACGATCTCGTGACGCAGCCGGTCGACGAAGTCGAGGCTCTCCGGCTTGCCGTAGTCGCTCTTGCCGATCACCTGGATGTTGAGGTAGCGCCCGCTCGCGTCGACGTGCTGGGCGTCGCCTGCGGCGAAGTCGACGCGTGCGACCTGCGGGTCGGCTGCAAGCCCGGCACGCAGGCGGCCGACAGCAGCCACGACTGCCGGATCCCGGGCACCGCCGGCACTGCCCGTGTCGACGACCACGGCGGTAGGAGCAGTGGCGCCCGCGCCGACGGCCGCCGCGAGGACGTCGAGCCCCTGAACCGCCTCGAGCCTCTTGGGGATGCCCTCGTTCGAGCCGGGGCCGAGCTGGAGTGCGAAGACCGGCGCAGCGAGGAGGAGCAAGAGGGCTGTCGTGCCGATCGCCACGGGCCAGGGCCGGCGCATGATCCAGTGAGCGAGCTTGGCCCAGAAGCCGTGCTCGTGGTCTGCCCGGCGCTCCATCACCCGCTTCGGCAGCAGGCGCACCCGCTCGAGACGCCTGCCGACGAGCGACAGCACGGCGGGCAGGAACGTCATTGCCGCGACCACCGAGACGGTGGGGATGATCAGCCCGCCGACGCCGAAGCCGCGCATGAACGGCAGCGGCATGAACAGGAGCAGCGCCAGCCCGATCGCCACCGCCGTCCCCGAGAAGACGACGGCCCGGCCGGACGTGTTCATCGTCGTCACGATCGCGTCGTCCGTGGCGCTGCCTTTCCGTAGCTCCTCGCGGAAGCGGTAGACCATCAGCAGCGAGTAGTCGATGGCGATCCCCAGCCCGATCAGCGAGACGAGGTTCGTCAGGTACGTGGTCAGCTCCATGAAGTTCGCGAAGATCCAGATGATCCCGAGCGTCGTCGGGATCGTCACGAGCGAGAACGCGAAGGGGAGCAGGAACGAGAGCGTGCCGAACGTGAAGATCAGGATCACGAGGGCGATCGGGATCGCGATGAAGAGCTCGCCCTTCTTCAGGTCCTCGGAGAAGACCGGGTCGAGATCGTGCTCCGTGGCCGCCTGGCCGGTCAGGTACGTGGTCGCGCCGGGGATCGCGCCGACCGCTGCCCGCATCTCGCTCGTGTGTCCCTTCGCATCCGCCGGTTCCAGGTCGGACACGATCTGTGCCGCAACCACCGAGTCGCCCAGCGGCTGGACGGACACGAGCCGGCCGGTCGGCAGCTTGGCCGCAGCCCTGGCAGCGGCCGCCTCGACGCGCGGTACGAGCGACGTGGCTGCGCCGGCGTCCGTGGCGACGACGAGCGTGAACGAGCCGGTGGAGCGCTGCCCGAAATGCTCCTGCAGGATCTGCTCGGCCTTCTGCGTGTCGGTTCCCGGCAGGGTGAACCTGTTCGTCAGCAGGTCGGAGAGCTTCGACGACGCGAGCCCGGCGGTGACAAACACGGCCACCCAGGCAGCGAGCACGAGCCAGCGGTGACGAAGCACCAGGCGGGTCCAGCGTTCCACGACACCTCTCTTCCGTCCAGCAGGAGCCCGTCGATCGTAACAACGCCGGCGCGCGGGCCGGCCCGCCGATCACCGCTCCGCGACGGTTACGGGACGCGCCGGGCGCGGCGGGCCGCAGCCTTGCGCGCATGCACTGCGGGCACGGCCCGCACGGCCGCGACCCACACGTACGCGAGCCCTGCGAGCAGCGCGCTCGCAACGAGCGACAATCGCTTGATCCGACGCATTGGTTGACCCACATCGTAGGCGCCCCGCGGGCGGCATACTGGTGGAGAACAGAAAACGAGGAAAGGACGGCCTGCGATGGCCAAGACCAAGACCGGCAAGGTCGCTCCCACCGTGGAGACGTTGAAGCCGTATCTCGACCGCGCGCTCAACGACCCGGAGTTCCGTGACGACCTGAAGGAGGCGCTCGGCGCCGCCCGGAAGCTCTACGGGCCGCTCGTGAAGGAGAACGGTGGCATCGCCCAGTCGGCGTCGAAGCTCGCCACCGACGCGAAGGTGCAGGAGAACCTCCGGCGGGCGTTCGAGGACTTCGGCAAGGCGGCCGACACGCTGAAGGGCAAGAAGCGGAAGGGGCACAAGGGACGCAAGGCGATGCTGCTCGCCGGCCTCGTCGCCGGCGCCCTGTACAACCCGTGGACGGGCCAGGGCACGCGCCAGTGGCTGCTCGACAAGATCGCGGGGGACGACGACCTGCAGCCGCTGGAGGGCTTCGAGGTCGACGTGCCGTCTGCCGACCGGGCAGCGGACGAGGCCGTGGACGACGCGGCCGCCGCCGACGGCGCGTAGAGAGCGGTTCGTCCTACCTGTCCTGCGCGGGCCGGGTGCCTCCGGGTGCCCGGCCCGACAGCGCCTGTGCCAGCGCGCCGGGCACGAGACCGCTCGCTCGCGAGATGTCGTTCGACTCGAGCAGGATCGCTCCGGCGGGCGGAGCGACACCGACGCCGCCGCGCGACCCGCCGACCGGTAGGTACACACGTCCGGCGGCGAAGGAGATGTCCTGCGCCCGCCCCCAGGAGAGGAGGAACGGGTAGGGGGCCACGACCCCGTGGTAGCCGAGCGCAAGCATGGAGACGGGGTGGATCTCGAAATGCAGGTGCACCGGCGAGTACTCCGCGTCGCCCGTCTTGCCCATGAAGCCGATCACGTCGCCGGCCTTCACCTGGCGCCCGTTGACGGCCAGAGGTGAGTACGCGGAAAGGTGGGCGTAGTAGAACTCGTTGCCCTCCCGGTCGCGCAACCAGACACGCCAGCCGCCGATGTCGTTCCAGCCGACGGAGAAGACGGTGCCGTCTGCCACCGCGAGCAGCGGTGTCCCGAGCGGGGCGAAGATGTCCTCGCCGTGATGCCAGCCTTCATCGACGTCGGCGCGCGGGGCTCCGAACGTGTCGCCAAACGACGCGGGCCCGTAGACCGGGAACACGTAGCCGCCCGAGGTGAGCCGGGCAGACACCTCGGGAGCGGGGCGAACGAGCTCGGCTGGAGCGCCGGGGATGATCTTGCCCGGCTCCTTCGGTGCCGAGGCCGGCACCGAAGGGCGCGGAGACGGGCGTTTCGCGGGTGCGGCAGCCGGCCTGGCAGGCTGCGGCGGCTCCGCCCCGGCAGCGGCGGCGGCAGCGGTGGTGACACCGAGCTCGATCACGCTGCCAGCCGTGAGGCCGCCGTGGTCGGCGAGCAGCTTGACGCGGAGCGCCGTCACCGTCGAGCGGGCAGAGCGCGGCGGCTCCAGCGTCGACTCGACGGTCGAGGCGAGGATGTCGAGCAGGCCCCAGTCCGCGAGGGGGATCTGCGTGTTCGCCGACGGCGTGATCAGCTGCCCCAGAACGGTCAGCCCCGTCAGGCTCGAGGCGGACACGTCGGAGGACGCGTTTGCCGCCCCGGCCGCAGCCGTGGCCCGCGCACTCACCGACTCGACGGTGATCTCGCCGCCGAAGAGCGTGACGGCCAGGAGCCCGGCGATGCTCTGCGCGCTCGAGGAGACGCCCGGCTGGGCTGCCACGGCGGCGGTTCCCGACCCGAGGCGCACAATGGAGCCGTCCTCCGGATAGGCCCACCCGCTGACACTGTCGTCCAGCGCCGGCGGCGCAGAGACGGCCAGCGCCACCTGCTCCGGCTGGCCCGGTTGGGACACGCGCGCGACGATCGCGGTTCCACGCGCATCGGGCTCCGACGGTGCGGCGACGGCGATCGCGGCGACGGCGATCGCGAGCACGAGCAGCGCGGGCAAAAGGGCGCGTCTCACGTCGCCCCAGGGTAGCGGCGACGGAGGTGGAGGGTACGCCAGCCGAGCTGAGCCGCGACGGCGAGCAGCAGCAACCCGAACAGGCGCCTGAGCGCGTGCTCCGGGAGCCCTGTGGCGATGTGCACCCCGGCTTCGACCCCCGCGATCGATGCCACTCCCACGACCAGCGCGGGCCGGAGCTTCATGTTGCCGTACCGGGTCTGCCGCCAGATGCCGACGGCGGCCGTAGGCACGATCGCGAGTAGCGAGGTCGCGGCGGCTTCCACCTGCCCCAGACCGAGTGCGACGAGTGCCGGCACGAAGAGAATCCCCCCGCCGACGCCGAACAGCCCGGACAGCACGCCTGCGGCCAGGCCGAGGGCCACCCCGAGGACGATGGTCGTGGTAGTCAACCGACCAGCAGCCAGACGCCGATCGCTGCGACGAGGCACGCGAACGCGAGCATGAAAGCCGCGCTGGAGAGGCGGCGCTGCAACGACGCGCCCGCCAGCGCCCCCGCCATCGCCGGCAAGCCGACGAGCGCCGCATACCCGACGTCGACCTTGCCCCGCAGCGCGTACAGGACGACGCCCGCGAATGCCGTGATCACGATCGCACCGAGGGAGACGGCCGAGGCTTCCTTGGCGGCGAAGCCGGCGACCATGATCAGCAGCGGCACGATCACGATGCCGCCCCCGACCCCGAACAGCGAGCTGAACACGCCTGCGACGAGCCCGATCAGGACGAGGCGCACGACCGTATCCTAGAGGCGGGTGCAGATCGCCGACCTCCTTCGTGCAGTCGCCGCCGAGCCGGCCGCGACGGCGCTCCTGCTCGACGTCGACGGGACGCTCGCCCCGATCGTGCAACGGCCCGGCGATGCATCCGTGCCGGCGGCTACGCGCAGCGAGCTCCGGCGGCTCCACGGCCGATACGGGCTCGTCGCCTGCGTGAGTGGGCGACCCGGCGTAGAGGCCCGCCGTGTCGTCGGCGTGCCCGAGCTGACCTACGTCGGCGAGCACGGGCTCGAGCTCGTTTCCGAGGCTCAGGCGTGGTCCTCGCGCATCGCCGCCTTCGCGAACGGGGTCGCGCGCGAGGCCGAGCGCAAGCCGCTCACCGTCTCCTTCCATTTTCGTCGCGACGCAGACGAGGAGTCGGCCGTGCGGGAGCTCGAGGGTGTCGCCGAGCGGGCACGTGCAGCCGGCCTGCGGCCGCGGTGGGGGCGCAAAGTCCTCGAGGTGCGACCTCCGGTCGACGCCGACAAGGGGACGGCCGTTCGGGCCCTGCTCGCGCGGGCGCAGTTGCGCCGCGCCCTCTACGCGGGAGACGACGCGACCGACCTGGACGGCTTTGCCGCGCTCGACGGCCTCGAGCTGGGCGTGCGGCTCGCCGTTGCCTCGGACGAGAGCCCTCCGGGGCTCCGCGAGGCGGCCGACGTCGTCGTCCGTGACCCCGCCGAGCTGCTCGAGGTGCTGCGGGAGCTGTAGCCGTTACGCCGCCGCGGGAGCGGTCGCGCCCTCCTCTTGAGGCACGAGATCACTGCGGCGGACGGCGAAGACCGAGACGAGCACGCCTACGAGGCCGATCGCCGCACCGAGCCAGAACGCAGCCCGGTAGCCGTCGACGAACGCCTGCGGCGACGCGATTCCGTCGGCGAGCCGGTTGTCCGCGACGGACGTCGCGACTGTCGAGAGGATCGCGATGCCCAGGGCGCCTCCGATCTGCTGCGAGGTGTTGATCAGGCCCGAGGCGAGGCCGGCGTCCTCCTGCGTCGTGCCCGCGACCGCGGCGATCGTGATCGGCACGAAGCAGAACGGCATGCCGAGGCCGATGATCAGGAAGCCCGGGAAGAGGTCGACCCAGTAGGAGCCTCCGACCGACACCTGCGTGAAGTAGACGAGGCCGCCGGTGAGCAGCGCCATCCCGAAGACGAGCGCCGGCTTGACGCCCACCCGGTTCACCGCCATCGCCGCGACGTTCGCCCAGAGGACGGCCGTGCCGGCGACCGCCAGGTAGGCGACGCCCGTCTTCATGGCGGAATAGCCGAGCACCTGCTGCATGTACAGGGTGAGCATCAGGAACATCGCGAACAGCGCCGTCCCCAGGATGAGACCGGCGATGTTCGCCGCCGTGCGGGTGCGCGAGCGCCAGATCGCGAACGGCATCAACGGCTCGCGGGCGCGGGACTCCCAGGCGAGGAAGCCGAGGAGGAGGACGACGGCCACGGCGAACAGCGAGACGATACGGGCCGAGCCCCAGCCCCAGTTCTGGCCCTGCGTGATCCCGAGCACGAGCAGCACGAGCCCTGACGTGACCAGGAAGGCGCCCATGGCGTCGAAGCTCGACGCCTTCTCGTCGCGGCTCTCGCTGAGCCAGAGCGGGGCGAGGAGGAGGGCGGCGGCGCCGATGGGGACGTTCACGAGGAAGATCCATTCCCAGCTGAGCAGGTCGGTGAGGATCCCCCCGAGCAGCACGCCTGCCGCGGCTCCGAAGCCGCCGACAGCGCCCCAGGCGCCGAGCGCGACGTTGCGCTCACGGCCCTCGGCGAACGTGCGCGTCAGGATCGAGAGGGCGGCCGGCGAGAGCGTGGCTGCGCCCAGCCCCTGCAGCGCCCTGGCGCCGATCAGCGATCCCTCGCTCCAGGCGAAGCCGCAGAGTAGGGAGCCGACCGTGAAGAGGGCGAGGCCGACCATGAAGATCCGGCGCCGGCCGAGCAGGTCGCCGACCCGCCCGCCGAGAAGGAGGAAGCCCCCGAACACCAGCGAGTAGGCGGAGATCACCCACTGCAGGTTCTCCTGGGAGAAGCCGAGATCGACCTGGATCGAGGGGAGGGCCACGTTGACGATCGCGATGTCGAGCACCACCATGAACTGCACGACGCACAGGAGCGCCAGCGCCAGCCACTTCGTCCTTGCCGAGGGAGCCATTCGTCTCGTCCTTTCGTCCGCTTCTCCGAGAAGCGAAACAGTAGCGTGCTTACTTGCAATTTGCAAGATATTACTGGCAGATTGCAACTTCCGCGTCTAGACTGGGGTGCGGATGGCCAAGAGCTATCACCAGTACTGCCCGATCGCACACGCGCTCGACCTCGTCGGCGACCGCTGGTCGCTCCTCGTCGTCCGTGAGCTGCAGCACGGCCCCCTCCGGTACGGCGACCTGCTCGAGCGGCTCGGCGGCTGCAGCACGAACATGCTCGCAGCACGATTGAAGGACCTCGAGACGGGCGGGGTCGTCCACAAGCGGCGGCTGCCCCCTCCGGCCGCGGCCACCACCGTGTACGAGCTGAGCGAGAGCGGGGTCGCCCTGCGCCCGGTGCTCGCGTCGCTCGCACGCTGGGGCGCCCGCACGCTCGGGCCTCCCGACGAGAAGGCCGATCTCACCCCGGGCTGGCTCGAACGCGCCCTCAGGACGGCGGTCGCGCCGACCGCTCCGGACGCCCGCGTCGCGTTCCAGTGCGGGGACGAGACAGCGTCGCTGCTGGAAGGCTCGGTGCTCCCGGGCCTGCGTGCCGAAGCGGCTGCAACCGTGACGTGCGACGCGGCCGGCTTCTACCACCTGCTCGTGCACGGCGAGCTCGACGGTGTCAGCGTCGCGGGCGACACACACGCCGTCGAGCGCCTCGTCGCGGCTACCGCCCCGACGCCGTAGCAGCTTCCCGACGGAGAACGTCCCAGGCGAGACGAACGTCGTCCTCGGTCGTCCGCGCGTTCCCGATCGCGAGTCGCAGCACGAAGCGCCCGTCCAGCTTCGTGTGCGAGAGGAAGATCTCCCCCGTGTCGTTGACCCGGTTCATCAGTGCCTCGTTCTCCTCGTCACTGCCCACGCGGCGGAAGCAGACGAGCGAGAAGGAGCGAGGCGCGCACAGCTCCCATCCAGGCTCGTCTCGAACCCAGCGCTCGAACTCGCCCGCGAGGCGCACATGCTCGCGGATCACCGCCTGCAGGCCCTCACGCCCGTAGCACCGCAGCACCGCCCACAGCTTGAGGGCCCGGAAGCGACGGCCGAGCGGGGACGCGAACTCGCTCAGGCTGACCACGTCCTCGCTCACCCGCAGGTACTCCGGCACGAGGCTGAAGGCCCGCCGCAGATCATCGGGACGGCGTGTCCAGAACGCCGCGCAGTCCATCGGCGTGAACAACCACTTGTGCGGGTTGACGCCGATCGAGTCCGCGCGCTCCCACCCGGCGAACGGGCCCCGGAGCTCGGGGCACACGGCGGCCGAGCCGGCGTACGCCGCGTCGACGTGAAGCCACGCTCCGGCAGCCTCGGCGAGGTCGGCGATCGCCGAGACGGGGTCGACCGCGGCCGACGAGGTCGTGCCGACCGTCGCCACGACCGCGCAGGCGTCGGAGAGGTCGACGAGGTCGGAGCGCATCGCGAAGGCCCCGTCCCCCGGCACGGTCCGCACTTCCAGCTCGAGCAGCCGGGCCGCTTTCGTCGTCGACGAGTGCGTGTGCTCGGAGCAAACGACGACGCGCCGGCCCGCCCCGGCGGCGCGCGCTGCCGCGAGCGCCGTGATCAGGCCGGACGAGGCGGTGTCCTCGATGTGGCCGTGCAGGCCCTCCGGCAGCCCGAGCAGCTGCCGCAGCCAGTCCAGCGTCACCTCCTCGAGCTCCTGCAGCGCGGGCGACGCGCGCCAGAGGATGCCGACCTGGTTGAGACCGGCGATCAGCAGCTCGGCCAGGATCCCGGGCTCGGCCGCGGTCGTGGCGAAGTAGGCGAAGTAGCGTGGGCTCTGCCAGTGCGTGATCCCCGCCATCAGCACCTCGTCGAGGTCGCGCAGCACGTGGGCAAAGGGCTCTGGACCGTCGGGCGGGGAAACGGGCAGCGAAGCCCGGATCTCGCCCGGCTCGGCCCGCGACAGCACGGGGTACTCGCGCACCCGCTCGAGGTACGAGGCCACCCAGTCCAGGGCGGCGGCGCCGTCGTCGCGGAACGTGCTCACCGCGGCATCCTGGCGATCATGGGCCAGGTGCGGGTGTTCAGCACCTGATCCTTCGTCAGCCAGGCCCGCCTGGCCTGTCCGATGCCGAACTCCGCGTAGCCGAGCGCACCCACTGAGTGAGCGTCGGTCGACACGGGGACGCGGACGCCCGCCTCGCCCGCCAGGCGGGCATGCACATCGCGCATGTCGAGTCGATCCGGCTGGGCGTTGATCTCGAGCGCCGTCCCCGTCTCGGCCGCGCGGGCCACGACACGCTCCACGTCGACCTCGGCCCCGCGCCTGCGCGAGAGGCGGCGCCCCGTAAGGTGGCCGATGCAGTCGACGTGCGGGCTGTCGATCGCGGCGAGGATCCGCTCGGTCGGGTTGCGGTCGAACGACGTGTGCAGCGACGCGACCACCCAGTCGAGCTGCGCGAGGTCATCGTCCGCCACGTCGAGCTCGCCGTTGGCACGGATGTTCGCCTCGATCCCGCGCAGCACCCGAAACGGCTTCACGAGGCGGTTCACGGCGTCGATCTCCTCCCACTGGACGTACAGGCGCCCTTCCCGCAGATAGTGCGAGTGGTCGGTGAGGCACAGGAACGAGTAACCACGGGCCCGTGCTCCCGCCGCCATCTCCTCGATCGTCGCCTTGCCGTCAGCCGACCAGGTCGAGTGGCAGTGCATCTCGCCTCGCAGGTCGCCGAGCTCGACGAGGATGGGCAAGAGGCCCTCGCGGGCTGCCTGCAGCTCGCCGGCGTCTTCCCGCAGCTCCGGCGGGATGAAGGCGTAGCCGAGGAACGTGTACAGCTCCTCCTCGCTGCGGAAGTGGCGCACCTCCCCGGTCTCGACGACCGTGACGCCGTACTCGGAGATGGAGAGGCCGCGCCGCTGGGCTTCCTCCCGCATGGCGACGTTGTGCTCCTTCGACCCCGTGAAGTGCTGCAGCAGGTCGCCGTAGCTCTCGGGTGGCACGACGCGGAGGTCGAGGCGGAGACCCTGCTTCGTGATCACCGTGGCCTTGGTGTCACCGTGCGCGACGACGTCGAGCACCCACGGCAGCGATACGAAGTGCCCGGTGAGCGCGGCCGGGTCGGTGGCGGTGGCGATCACGTCGAGGTCGCGGAACGTCTCCTTGCGCCGGCGCACGCTGCCCGCCTCGGACACGTCGACCGCGGCGGGGTGGGCGCGGAGCGCTTCCACCACGTCGCGCACCACCGGGAGGCCGTGGCCGAGCAGCCCGCGCCTCGGCTCCTCCTTGCCCTCGCCCTGGGCGAGCGACTGCAGGATCTTCACCTCGGACTTCTCGCCGAGACCGGCCAGGGTGCGCACCCGCCCCTGCTCCGCCGCCTCCTTCAGCCCGGCGAGCGTCGTCACGCCGAGCTCCCGCCAGATGCGCGCCGTCGTCTTCGGCCCCAGGCCCGGCAGCCGCATGAACATCGCGACCTCGCCGGGTACCTCGGCACGCCGCTTCGTGAGCGCGTGCATCTCGCCGCTCTTCACCACCTCGACGATCTTCGACTCGATCGTCTTGCCGATCCCGGGCAGCTCCTTCGCCTTTCCCTCGAGCGCCAGCTCGGCGACCGAGGCGGCCGTCTCGCGGATGCGGGTCGCGGCCCGCCGGTACGCGAGCACGCGGAACGACTGCTCCCCGAGGATCTCGGACAGGTCGGCGAGGAGGTCGAGCTGGTCGGCGAGGTCGCCGTTGCGAGGCAGCGCGGACACCGTCGCCCGATCATAGGCACCCCGGAACGGGCAAGATCCCCCGATGCCCCGCGCCGTCGTCTGCCTGCCCACCTACGACGAGCGGGAGAACGTCGAGGCGATGGTGCGCGCGCTCGGAGCCGTGCTCGACACGACACGCGACCGGGTGCTCGTGATCGACGACGACTCGCCGGACGGAACCGGCGCGATCGCCGACGAGCTGGCCAGTGAGCTGCCGTGGGTCGAGGTGCTGCACCGGCCTGTCAAGGAGGGGCTCGGGCCCGCCTACCTCTCGGGGTTCCGTGCCGCCCTCGCACAGGGAGCCGAGCTCGTGCTCGAGGTCGACTGCGACTTCTCCCACGACCCGAAGGACGTGCCGCGGCTGATCGACGCCTGCGAGCGGGGGGCGGATCTCGCGCTCGGGTCGCGCTACGTGGAGGGTGGTGGCACCGTCAACTGGGGCCTCGTGCGACGCACGGTATCCGCGGGCGGCTCGCTCTACGCACGCACGCTGCTCGGCGTCGGTGTGCGCGACCTGACGGGAGGCTTCAAGTGCTTCCGGCGCGGCGTGCTCGAGACGATCGACCTGGACGCTGTCGCGGCGCGAGGCTACGCGTTCCAGATCGAGACGACCTATCGCGCTCTGCGCGCCGGCTTCACGGTGGTGGAGCTGCCGATCGTGTTCGTCGACCGGGAGGTGGGCGGCTCGAAGATGAGCCGCTCGATCGTGCTGGAGGCGGTCTGGCGAGTGCCGCTGTTGCGCTGGCAAGCCTGCCGCGGCCGGCTCTGACGCTGCGCTCGCTCTCGGAGCTCAGCCGGACGAGGCCGGGGCAGGCCGGGGCCGATCCGCGGGCGCAGGCGCGGCCGTGCCGCGCTCGGAGCGGCGCAGCCGGAAGGTGCGACCGCCGACCCGCGGATCCAGGACGGCGAGCGCGAGATCGGCGATCAGGTTGCAGATCACGATTGCCAGCGAGACGATCACGACGATCCCGAGGATGACCGGCAGGTCACGTCCCTGCAGGGCCGTGATCGTGAGCATCCCGATGCCGGGGATCCGGAACGCGCGCTCCACGAAGAGCGAGCCGGCGAACGCGAGGCCGATGTCCATGCCGACCATGGCGACGATGGGGATGACGGCGTTGCGAAACGAGTGGCGGCGTACGGTCGCCCATTCCGAAAGGCCCTTGGCCCGGGCGGTGCGGACGTAGTCCTCGTGCATCGCCTCCAGCAGGTTGGCGCGGAGCATGCGCGCATACATGGCGGCGAACGCGAGCGCGAAGGCCAGCCACGGCAAGATCAGGTGATAGGCCCACTGCACGGGGCCGCCGCAGCTGACGCCGTCTTGCGGCCTGATCACGTCGCAGTAGCCGGCGATCGGGAACCACTGCAACCGGTAGCCGAAGACGTAGGCGAGCACGTAACCGAGCCAGAGCGGCTGCGCCGAGACGCCCACGAACACGAACGCCATACCGGCCCGGTCGAACAACGAGCGCGGCCGGAGCGCGGAGAACACGCCGATCACGAGCGCCAGGGTGAGCCAGACGAGGGCGCCGCCGACCACGAGCGACGCCGTCGCCGGAGCGGCGCGGCCGATGATCTCGATCACATCCTCCCGTGTCCGCCACGACTGTCCCAGGTCACCCTGAGCCACCTGCCCGAGGAAGCGGACGTAGCCGGTGAGGACGGAGCCCTCCACCTGGAAGCGGTTCACGCCGGTGTCCTCGGACACGTTGGCGAAGGAGGCGCCGATGGCCGCGTCCTCGGTCGGGACGACGTAGAAGAGGACGTACGCGTTCAGGGTCACCGCGATCAGGAGCACCGCGGACCAGGCGAGCCTGCGAACGACGTACACCGCCACCGTCGTCGCAGCGTTGCACCGGCCGGCGGCGCAGGTCAAGGGACGACGAGTACGCTCACCCCATGAGCGACCCGGCCGAGGTGACGGACGCGACCTTCGCCGACGAGGTGCTCGCGTGCGACGTCCCGGTGGTGGTCGACTTCTGGGCGCCGTGGTGCCGGCCGTGCAAGGCGATCGAGCCGGCCCTGGTGGAGATCGCGGCCGCCTACGAGGGCAGGCTGCGGCTCGTCAAGCTCGACATCGACGCGAACCTGGGCACGCCGTCACGCTACGGCGTGCTCTCCATCCCCACCGTCATGCTCTTCAGCGGCGGCGCCGTCCGCGAGACGATCGTCGGTGCCCGAGGCAAGGGGCACTACGAGCGGGCGTTCGCGCCGTACGTGGGGGCGTGACGGACAGCCCGGCCGGCGTGCGTCCGGGTGGAGCCGCGGCCGCGTGGGCCGACCTGCTCGCAGGGGAGGAGCTCGCGTCGCTGACCACCGAGCCGGCACGGCAGGGACGCCTGGAGCGGCTGCCGGAAGACCTCGACCCACTGGTCGTGTCGGCCCTGCTGCGCCGCGGCGTCGACGGCCTCTTCGCCCACCAGGCGGAAACGTGGGAGGCGGCGGCGCGCGGCGAGAACGTCATCGTCACGACCGGCACCGCCTCGGGCAAGTCGCTCGCGTTCACCTTGCCGGTGCTCGCTGCCATCGCCCGAGAGCCGAAGACGCGGGCGCTCTACCTCTACCCCACGAAGGCGCTGGCGCAGGATCAGGCGCGGTCGCTCGCCGAGCTCGGCCTGCAACGCCTGCGCCCCGCGATCTACGACGGCGACACGGAGACGGAGCGGCGCTGGCAGATCCGCAAGTGGGCGAACGTGATCCTGACCAACCCCGACATGCTCCACATCGGCATCCTCCCCAACCACGACCGCTGGGGCGACATGTTGCACAACCTGCGTTACGTGGTCGTGGACGAGGCGCACGTCTACCGTGGCGTCTTCGGCTCGCACGTCGGCAACGTGCTGCGGCGGCTGCGGCGGCTCGCGCTCGCGTACGGCTCGGAGCCGCAGTTCCTGCTCGCGTCGGCGACGATCGCGAACGCCGGCGAGCTCGCTCGCTCGCTCACGGGCGTCGAGGCCACCGTGGTGGACGTGGACACGTCCCCGAGGCCCGAGCGGGAGATCGCACTGTGGAATCCCGCGTTGCTCGACCCCGAGCTCGGGCTCCGGGCGAGCGCGCTCGGAGAGGCGTCGCTGCTGATGGCGGCGCTCGTCTCACGCGGGCTGCGGACGATCTGCTTCGCGAAGAGCCGCAAGGCAGCCGAGCTCGTCCACCGCTTCACCGCAGATCGCGTGGACGCGGCGACGGCCAAGCGGCTGGCACCGTACCGTGCCGGCTACACGCGCGAGCAGCGTCGCGAGATCGAGCGGCGGCTGGTCGAGGGGGAGCTGCTCGGGGTGGCGGCGACCGACGCGCTCGAGCTCGGCATCGACATCGGCATGCTGGACTGCGCCATCTCCGTCGGCTTCCCGGGCACCGTCGCGTCGTTACGGCAGCAGTGGGGGCGCGCCGGGCGGCGCGAGCGCGGGCTGGCCGTGCTGGTTGCGAGCGAGGACGCGCTCGACCAGTTCTTCATGCGTGAGCCCGAGGCGCTGCTCGGCCGCAGCGTCGAGGCGGCGCTGCTCGACCACGCCAATCCGCGCATCCTGGACGCCCACGTCTACGCCGCAGCCTTCGAGGGCCCGATCACCGGTGCGGACGCCGAGACGCTCGGCCCGGAGGCACTCGAGCGAGCCGCCCTCCTACCGGAGCTGGAGCGCACCCCTGCCGGCTACGTGTGGAAGGGACGGGACACGCCCGCGGCCCGTGTGTCGCTGCGCTCGGGCGACGCCGAGTCGTTCACCATCGTCGACGGGGAGACCGGTGCGGTGCTCGGGCTCGTCGAGCGCGAGCGCGCGTACTCGACCGTGCACGAGGGCGCCATCTACCTGCACCTGGGCGAGCAGTACCTCGTTCGCTCGCTCGACCTGTCGGCGCGCACCGCGGTCGTCGCACCTGCACGGGTCGACTGGTACACCCAGGTGAAGAAGGACACCCAGACGGCGATCGAGGCGTCGCTGCGCGTCGCGTCAGGGCTTGGCGTCGAGCTCCACTTCGGGCGGGTATCGGTGACGGAGCAGGTGATCGCCTATCAGCGCAAGGCCGTCTCGGACGGCTCCACCCTCGACGTGGTCCCGCTCATCCTGCCCGAGGCGACATTCGAGACGGAGGCCGTGTGGTTCTGCCCCGGCGCGGGGCTGCTCGAGGGCCTGGAGGAGATGCCGAAGCTGCTCGGGGCGCTTCACGCGGCCGAGCACGCGCTCATCTCGCTCCTGCCCCTGTGGGCGATGTGCGACCGCTGGGACATCGGCGGCCTCTCGACGAACATCCACTTCCAGACGGGGTTGCCGACCGTGTTCGTGTACGACGGCCATGCGGGAGGCGTGGGCATCACCGCGCGTGGATTCGACCACTTCCCGGGCTGGGTGGCCGACACGTCCCGGCTGCTCGCCGGCTGCCCGTGTCACGACGGGTGCCCGTCGTGCGTGCAAAGCCCCAAGTGCGGCAACCTCAACGACATGCTCGACAAGGCCGCTGCACGAACGCTGCTCGAGCGAATGGTCGCGGCCGGCTGACGCCGGCTGTCGATTTCCTCGCTCCTCGTTCGTCGTCGTGATGAAATCGCCCATCGAGGAAGGGAGCGAATGATGGAGTACATGGCGTTGATCTACGCCGACGAGGACCGCTGGGAGGGCCTTCCGGCCGGCGAGCGCGACGGCATCATGGAGCAGTACATGGCCTTCTCGCGCGACGCGCGCGAGGCGGGCGTGCTGGTCGACGGCGACGAGCTGGCGCCGACCCGTGACGCAACCACCGTGCGCGTGCGCGACACCCAGGCCGCGGTGACGGACGGCCCGTATGCCGAGGTGAAGGAAGCGCTCGGCGGCTACTTCGTGCTCGAGTGCCCGACGATCGACGACGCCGTTGCCTGGGCCGCGCGAATCCCGGGCGCAGAGCACTGCGCCGTCGAGGTACGACCCGTCTACGTCGACATCGAGGAGCGCTGAGATGCGGTACGCACTGCTCGTCTACAGCGACCAGTCCACCTGGGCGCACCTGACCGAGGAGGAGGCTGCCGCGGCGCGTGCCGAGTCGATGCCGCGTTGGCAGGCGCTGTTCGAGGAGCTGGCCAGGGCCGACCCGGCCGCGAGCGGCCGCGAGCTCGCCGCCGCGTCCGAGGCCAAGGTCGTGCGCGTCCGGAACGGCGAGACGATCGTCACCGACGGCCCCTTCGCCGAGACGAAGGAGCAGATCGGCGGCGTCTTCCTGACGGACCTGCCCGACCTCGACGAGGCAATCCGGATCGCGGCGCTGGTCCCGGCGGCCGAGTACGGCTCCCTGGAGATCCGCCCCGCGGCCCGGTGACGGTCGAGGCGGTCTTCCGGGAGGAATGGGCACGTGCTGTCGCCATCCTCACCCGCGTCCTCGGCGACCTCGGTCTCGCCGAGGACGCGGTGCAGGACGCGTTTGCGACCGCGCTGGAGCGCTGGCCCCGCAGTGGGGCTCCCGACAACCCGGCGGCATGGATCGTCACGACGGCCCGTAACCGCGCGATCGACCGCATCCGCCGCGAGCGTGTTCTGCGCGAGAAGACCGAGTTGCTCGCGCGCCTGGAGGCGATGCCGGCGGACGAGGCCGACGTGAGCGCGATCCCGGACGACCGGCTGGCGCTCGTGTTCACGTGCTGCCACCCGGCGCTTGCCACCGACGTGCAGATTGCGCTCACCCTGCGTGAGGTGGGAGGCCTGACGACGACGGCGATCGCGTCGGCCTTCCTCGTGCCCGAGCCGACGATGGCGCAACGACTCGTGCGGGCGAAGCGGAAGATCCGCGTCGCCGGGATCCCGTTCCGCGTGCCGGCAGACCACCAGCTGCCCGAACGGCTCGACGCCGTCTTGCGCGTGGTCTACCTCGTCTTCAACGAGGGCTACGCGGCCAGCGCCGGCGATGCCCTCGTGCGTCGCGACCTCTGCGCCGAGGCGATTCGGCTCGCCAAGCTGATCTGCGTGCTGATGCCGGACGAGCCGGAGGCGCTCGGCCTGCTGGCGCTGCTGCTGCTGCAGGACTCCCGGCGCGAGGCACGCCTCGACGGCGAAGGCGATCTCGTCCTGCTCGACGAGCAGGACCGATCGCTCTGGGACGCGAGTGAGATCGAGGAGGCGCTGGGGCTCCTCGACAAGGCCCTGGCGCACAGGCGACCCGGTCCCTACCAGCTACAGGCCGCGATCGCCGCCGGCCACGCCCAGGGATCGAGCTGGCAGACGATCGCCGACACGTACGTGCTGCTCGAGCAGTTCGAGCCGACAACGGTCGTCCGGCTGAACCGCGCAGCCGCGCTCGCGCTCGCCGGCAGGCCGACAGAGGCGCTCGCTCTCGTCGACGGCCTGGTGGGGCTCGAGGAGTACCGCCACTTCCACGCGACCCGCGCCGACCTGCTGCGCCGGCTCGGCCGCTTCGAGGAAGCCGCGACGGCGTACGGGAGGACGCTGACGCTGACGGAGAGCGCCGCCGAACGGCGCTTCCTCCAACGACGCCTGCGCGAGGTCGGGGCCGAGCCGCGAGAATGAGGCGATGCGCGTCTCCGCGAAGGTCGACTACGCACTCCGCGCGATGGTCGAGCTCGCGGCGGCACCGCCCGGCCCGCTCAAGAGCGAACGGATCGCCTCGGCGCAAGAGATTCCGCAGAAGTTCCTCGAGAACATCCTCCTCGACCTGCGTCACGCCGGCCTCGTCACGAGCCAGCGCGGCACCGAGGGCGGATACGCTCTGGCACGGCCCGCGGGCGAGATCAGCCTCGCAGACGTGATCCGCGCGGTGGAGGGGCCGATCGCCACGGTGCGGGGCGTACGACCAGAGGACGTCTCGTACGTCGGCCGTGCCGCTCCGCTGCGCCAGGTCTGGATCGACCTGCGCGCGGCCATGCGCGGTGTCCTCGAGGAGATCTCTCTCGCCGATGTCCTCGAGCGAGGCTAGACGGCCCCGACGGCGGCGCCCCGGGCCGTGAAGGTGTGCTCGTTGGCCGGCGTCACCCAGACGATCTGGCCGCGCTCGAGCTCGAGCTCGTCGAGACGATCGCGGGTCAGCTGCACGAGGAGCTGATCGCCAGCGGCCGGCATCAGCTCGACACGGACGTCGAAGCCGAACTGGGTGATCCTGTCCACCATCGTCTCGACACCGCCCGTGACCGGGTCGAGCGAGATCTCCAGGTCGTGCGGCCGAACGAAGCGGTCGCCGATCCTGTTGGCCTCGCCGACGAACTGCATCACGAACTCCGTGAGGGGCTCGTCGTAGAGCGTCGTCGGGCTTCCGACCTGTTCGATGCGCGCGTTGTTCATGACCGCGATCTGGCTTGCGACGTCCATCGCCTCGGCCTGGTCGTGCGTGACGAAGATGGTCGTCACGTGCACCTCCTCGTGCAGCCGGCGCAGCCATTCGCGCAGCTCGGCGCGCACACGCGCGTCGAGCGCGCCGAACGGCTCGTCCAGGAGCAGCACCTCGGGCTCCGGCGCGAGCGCACGCGCCAGAGCCATCCGCTGCCGCTGGCCGCCGGAGAGCTGCGCGGGATAGCGGTGGCCGAAGGCCTCGAGCTGCACCAGCCGCAGCAGCTCGTCGACACGGTTGCGGATCTCGGCCTTCGGGTGCTTGCGCACGGAGAGCCCAAATCCGATGTTGTCGCGCACAGTCATGTGCTTGAACGCAGCGTAGTGCTGGAAGACGAAGCCGACATTGCGCTTCTGCGGCTTCAGGTCGGTTGCGTCGGCGCCCGAGATCAGGATCTCCCCCGCATCCGGAACCTCCAGCCCGGCGATGATGCGAAGCAGGGTCGACTTGCCCGAGCCGCTCGGGCCGAGCAGCGCCGTGAGCGAGCCGCCCTCCACCTCGAGCGAGACGTCGTCGAGCGCCGTGAAGGCGCCGAAGCGCTTGGAGACGTTGCGGACGCGGATGGACATGACTAGGCGGGCTCCTCCCTTGGCTTGATTGCTGTCATGGCGAGCAGGACGGCGATCGCGATCAGTGCGAGCACGATGGCGATTGCGTACGCCCCGGCAAGGTCGAAGCTGTCGTACCGCTCTTCGACCCGCAGCGTGGCGGTCTCGGTCTCACCCTGGATGCGGCCGGAGACGACGGCGACGGCGCCGTA